>JBBQAU010000219.1:0-3925 GCA_038316685.1 Sphingomonadales bacterium | reverse complement strand
GATGTTGCCGCACCTGCCGCCACTGCTGCCGTTGCGGCGGAGGATTTCGAGGGCGCAATGGTGGCGCTTTCTGCGCTACGCGCGCCGATTGATGCGTTTTTTGCCAAGGACAGCAATGTGATCGTCAACGATCCCGATCCGGCCAAGCGCCTAGCTCGGTTGGCGTTGCTGGCGCAGGTGCGGGAGGCGGTGCACGGCGTTGCAGATTTTTCGAAGATTGAAGGCTAGCAGAGTCTAAGCCCCTCCCTTTCGGGGGTGGGGCTGGGGTGGGGGTGATCCGGCAGCGCCGCGCTTGTGGATAGCCCCCACCCCCGGCTCCTCCCCTCAAAGGGGCGGGGTGACCAAGGGAGCAAAGAATGACCAACTACGTGTATCGGTTTGGCGGGGGTGTCTCAGAGGGCGGGCAGGACAAGGACCTGCTAGGCGGCAAGGGTGCGAACCTTGACGGGATGGCGTCGATCGGCCTGCCAGTGCCGCCCGGATTCACCATATCGACCGAGATGTGCACCCGTTTTTACGACGACGGCCAATCCTTTCCTCCTGCGCTACGCGATCAAGTCGTCCAGGGCCTTGCGCATATTGAGGGCGTAACGGGCAAGAAATTCGGCGATCCGGATGATCCTTTGCTCGTGTCGGTCCGATCGGGCGCGCGCGTGTCTATGCCCGGCATGATGGATACCGTCCTTAATCTTGGCCTCAACGACGCGACTGTCGTTGGCCTTGCGCAGACGAGCGGCGACGAACGCTTCGCATGGGACAGCTATCGCCGCTTTATCCAGATGTATGCCGACGTCGTGCTCGAACTTGATCACGGCGCGTTTGAAGAAGCGCTGGAGATTGCCAAGGAAGATCAGGGTTATTTCCTCGACACTGAAATGACGGCGCAAGACTGGCAGGCACTTGTTGCCGAATATCAGGCGCTGGTGCTGAAGTTGTGGGAAAAACCCTTCCCGCAGGATGTGCATGATCAGTTGTGGGGGGCGATTGGCGCGGTATTCGGATCGTGGCAGTCGGATCGCGCCAAGGTCTATCGGCGGCTCAACAATATTCCGGGTGACTGGGGCACGGCCGTCAATGTCCAGGCGATGGTTTTTGGCAATATGGGCGAAACTTCCGCCACGGGTGTCGCCTTTACGCGCGATCCGGCCAAGGGCGACCGCGCTTATTACGGCGAATTCCTGATCAATGCTCAGGGGGAGGATGTCGTCGCGGGCATTCGCACACCACAATATCTGACCCGCGCCGCGCGCGAATTCGCCAATGCCAAGCCGCTCAGCATGGAAGAGGCAATGCCCGAAACCTATGCCGAGCTGACGCAAGTTTTTGACCTGCTCGAGACGCATTACCGCGATATGCAGGATATCGAATTCACCGTTGAGCGCGGCAAATTGTGGATGCTGCAAACCCGGTCGGGCAAACGCACCGCTAGTGCTGCGCTCAAGATCGCGGTTGATATGGCCAATGAAGGGCTGATTACGCAGGAAGAAGCGGTCGCGCGTGTCGATCCGTCAGCGCTTGATCAGTTGCTGCACCCAACGCTTGATCCAACAGCCGTGCGCGATGTGCTGACGCGCGGGCTTCCCGCCAGCCCTGGTGCCGCATCGGGCGTAGCGGTGTTTGACAGCGAAACAGCGGAGCGCCGCTCGGGCCTTGGCGAGGCGGTTATCCTCGTGCGGACGGAGACGAGTCCTGAGGATATTCACGGTATGCACGCCGCGCGCGGCATTCTGACGGCGCGGGGCGGGATGACGAGCCATGCCGCCGTTGTCGCGCGTGGCATGGGCCGCCCTTGCGTTTCGGGGGCAGGCACGGTCTCAATCGACAGCAAGGCGCGCGTCATGCGTATCGCCGGGCGCGAAGTGAAGGAGGGTGAGACGATCACCATCGACGGCACTTCGGGTGAGGTGATGCTTGGTGAAGTGCGCACCGTGCAGCCCGAACTGGCGGGCGATTTTGGCGTGTTGATGGCCTGGGCCGACAAGGTTCGCCGATTGAAGGTGCGGGCGAACGCCGAAACGCCGCTCGATTGCCGCACCGCGCGCGATTTTGGTGCCGAAGGGGTGGGGCTGTGCCGCACCGAACATATGTTTTTCGATGCTGCGCGGATCACGCTTGTCCGCCAGATGATCCTGGCCGACAGCGAGGCGGGCCGACGGGTGGCACTCGACAAGCTGCTGCCCGAACAGCGCGCGGACTTTATCGAGATATTTGAGGTGATGGCAGGCCTGCCGGTGACTATCCGGCTGCTCGATCCCCCGTTGCACGAATTCCTGCCGCACGAAGAAAGTGAGTTTGCCGATGTCGCCGACGCGACGGGGATTGGCGTTGAGGCGCTCAAGCGGCGCGCTGCGGAATTGCATGAGTTCAACCCAATGCTTGGCCATCGCGGCTGTCGGTTGGGGGTCACCTATCCTGAAATTTACGAGATGCAGGCGCGCGCAATCTTTGAGGCGGCCTGCGTCGTCGCCGAGAAATCTGGCGCGGCACCTATTCCTGAGGTGATGATCCCACTGGTCGCTACGCGGCGTGAGCTTGAGCTGATGAAGGCCGTCGTCGATGCGCAAGCCAAAGCGGTGTTTGCCGAGCAGGGCCGCGTGCTTGAGTATCTGGTCGGCACGATGATTGAACTGCCACGCGCTGCGCTCAAGGCCGCCGAAATTGCCGAGGTGGGGGAGTTTTTCAGCTTCGGCACAAATGATCTCACTCAAACGACGCTGGGGGTCAGCCGCGATGATGCCGGGCGCTTCCTGACGACCTATGTCGATAAGGGCATCTACGCGACTGATCCTTTTGTCAGCCTCGATATCGAAGGGGTCGGTGAGTTGATCGAGATGGCAGTGGAGCGGGGGCGCAGGACGCGTCCGGACATCAAACTTGGCATTTGTGGGGAGCATGGTGGTGATCCCGCCAGCATCACTTTTTGCGAGCAGATCGGCCTCGATTATGTTTCGGCCTCGCCTTATCGTGTGCCAATCGCGCGGCTGGCGGCGGCACAGGCCGCGTTGAAGTCACGCCGCTGATCGGCGATGAACGTTGGCGGCAAGTGGGGGACGGCGGATGAAGGCCTGGGTTCGGTTGCTACTCTGCGGGTTGGTAGGTGCCACGATCGGCGCGGGCGGGGCCGTCTCCAGCGTCCGTTCGGCGTCGCTTGGCATGCAGACGATGATCGGTCCCTGGGCAACCGGGCGTGATTTTGGTTCGGCCGAGGCAAGCCCCTATATCCGCGCCGTCGTTGCATTGCGGGGTCTGCTTGCCCTTCCCGCAACCGAAGCCCGCTATTACACAGCGATCACCGATGACACCGGTGCGCCACTGGAGGGACGCTGCAGCTACCGTGTTGAAGGCGGCGCGCTACCGGCAAGATGGTGGAGCCTGACGCTCTATGATACGGCGGGCTATCTGGTTGAGAACAAGCCTAATATTTATTCGGTCGGTAGCGCTAGCCTGCCTCTGTCAGAGCTGGCGCGGTGGAAGTTGGCAATTGCACCCGGGCAGCAGCCGGGCCGCTGGTTGCCAACCGGCGGTATTGATCGATTCCACCTGACGTTGCGCGCCTATCTCCCTGCTGATCGCGGCAGGACCGATTTTACCGCCCAACAGTTGCCCCGTATCACCAAGGGGGCATGTGCATGATCAACCGTTGGTTGTGGCCCATCCTGGTCGGTGTCTTCTTTGCGGTTGCCGCGTGGCAGGTTACAATGGCGATTATTCCACGCACGCTGATGACGCTTGCCATCTCGCGAGTTGCACAAGGCGGCAGTTTGAACCGGATGGTGCATGGCCCGCTCGTGACGGCCAAGTCGCGCGCCATCGTGCGGCCAAGCCCGGACCTGCTCTATTCATCGTGTCCGTTCGATGTGTCGCGCGGCCCGGTGCTCATTGATGTCGCGCCGATAGAGGCACCTTATTGGTCGTTAGCGATCTT
>JBBQAU010000218.1:0-3964 GCA_038316685.1 Sphingomonadales bacterium | reverse complement strand
GCGGTCGAAACGAGTCCACCGCCGCCTGACAGCAGCTTCGGCTGACGGCTCCACGCGCTTGCTTCGCCGCGATCATACATCGCTTTCTTGCCGCCTGGCACAAAATCATAGCAATCAGTCAGCCGGTCGGTCTTGTCGGCTGGGACGCAAAAGAACGTGTCGTCCATTTTGAGCGGGGCAAAGATACGCGTGCGGAAAAACTCGTCGAGCGGCATCCCCGATACGCGCTGGATGACCGCGCCGAGGACATCGGTGGAGACCGAATAA
Source organism: Sphingomonadales bacterium (assembly GCA_038316685.1). Lineage (GTDB taxonomy): Bacteria > Pseudomonadota > Alphaproteobacteria > Sphingomonadales > Sphingomonadaceae > Sphingomonas. Next base: position 3,697 of record JBBQAU010000218.1, on the reverse strand, counting down.
TTCCATGCCTCGCCGGGCGAAAATTCGAGCGGCAATTTGCCAAGCGCTGCAACGAAGCTGTCGAGATCATGATTGCCATGCCAGTTTTCCAGCCGACCCTCGCGATAAGCGGCGTCGACATTGGACCGGTTTTGAAAATGATACGTCAGGCCTGAGGTGTGGCGCAGTAAATCGACCATCCGCATCGGCTCTGCCGTCGGCTTGGTCAGGAAGGGGACGCCACCGCCGCCGCCGTTATAGACACCAAGACCTTTGAACTCAGGGAGCACGTGATGGACTGGCGTGTCGACCGCAACCTTCCCCTCCTCGACCAACATCATGAAGGCGATTGAGGTAACCGGCTTGGTCATCGACGCGATGCGAAACAGCGACCCTTCATCAATCTGCTGACCGCCCTCGCGAGCAGTGCCCTGATGCGAAAAATGGACGATTTCGCCATCATGCGCGATCAGCAGTTGCGCACAGGGCAGCTTGCCTGAGGCAATGTAGCGGTCATGCAGAAAGCGATCGATTCGCGCGAGGCGAGTCGGATCAAACCCGTGGGATTGCGGTGTGGCAATGTGCATGCGCGTTTCCATACCCCTGCTTCGAAACCTGCGTCACCCTATTGCCTTGAGCCGCGCGCGAATCAACACTAACCTTGGGGTAATTGGCAGATAAGCCAAACCCAACATTCAAGAGTGGAGAGTTGCCGTGTCTACCATTGCGTCTGCTATTGCGCCTGCCATTGCGTCTGATTTAGCGCCCGACGTTGCATCCGATATCGCTTCGTCCGAACCCCTGATTGCGCTCGATCCTTCCTGGCCGAAGCTGAGCCTTGCCGAGGCCGATGCGATGATCACGGCTCCCGGTTCGCGGTTGGAGATGGAGACGGTGACGATCCGGGGCATCCCAACCCGCACATGGAAAAATGCGCCGCCCAACCTTGCTGTGCTTGCAATGCTGTCGCGCATGCACGGGCAGCGGGAGTTCACCATCCACGATGATGAGCGTGTTACCTATGAGGCCAATTTTCGCGCCATCGCCAATTTGGCGACAAAGCTGCGCGAGATGGGCATCGGCAAGGGTGATCGCATTGCACTTGCCATGCGCAATTTGCCCGAATGGCCAGTGATTTTCTTTGCGACCGTCAGTATCGGTGCGATCATGGTGCCGCTCAACGCCTGGTGGACAGCGGGTGAGCTTGAATATGGCATCGTCGATTCGGGCGCGAAGCTGCTGATTGTTGATGATGAGCGGCACCAACGACTGCAGGCGCACTATCCCGCACTGATGGCCGTTGAGCACATCCTTGTTGCGCGCGGGGCGGAGGCTGCCGATGGACGCGTGTCGCGATTAGAGGATTTGATCGGCGCGCCGCATGATTGGCCGACGCTGCCCGACGTGCCGCTGCCGCCGACTGAAATCGCCCCCGAAGATGATGCCACAATTTTTTACACCAGCGGGACGACGGGTAATCCCAAGGGGGCGCTTGGCACGCATCGCAATCTGATCACCAACATCTTTTCCAGCGCCTGCACAGGCCTGCGCACAATATTGCGGCGGGGCGACCCCGTTCCTGATCCGGTCCCCAAGACCTTGTTGACCGTCATCCCGCTATTCCATGTGACGGCGTGTAGTGCAGCACTGATGGGGTCGATCGCGGCGGGCAACACAATGATCTTTATGCGCAAATGGGATGTCGTCAAAGCGATGGAGATCATCCAGAACGAAAGGGTCCATGCAACCGGCGGCGTGCCAACCATCGCCTGGCAAATTTTGGAGCATCCTGATCGCGCCAATTATGATCTTTCGTCGCTGGAGGCGATTTCTTATGGCGGCGCGCCGTCTGCGCCTGAGCTTGTCCGGCGCATCTTTACAGAATTCGGCGCGCTACCCGGCAATGGCTGGGGGATGACCGAGACGATGGCAACGGTGACGGGCCATGCAGCCGAGGATTATCTCAATCGCCCGACCAGCGCAGGGCCGCCAGTTGCGGTCGCTGACCTCAAGATCATGGACGAGGACGCTACGCGAGAACTACCCGTCGGCGAGGTCGGTGAGCTTTGGGCGCGCGGGCCGATGGTCGTCAAAGGCTATTGGAACAAGCCCGAGGCGACAGCAGCGACGTTTGTCGATGGCTGGGTCCGGACGGGTGATCTCGCCCGGGTCGATGAGGAGGGCTTCGTCTATATCGTTGACCGCGCCAAGGACATGATCATCCGGGGCGGTGAGAATATCTATTCAAGCGAGGTGGAAAATGTCCTGTATGCGCATCCCGCCGTCACCGATTGCGCGCTGATCGGCATTCCGCACCGCACCCTTGGCGAAGAACCAGCCGCCGTCGTCCACCTCGCCCCCGGCATGGAAGCCACCGAGGCGGAACTGCAAGCCTGGGTAAAGGCGCGCCTCGCTATCTTCAAAACACCGGTGGCGATCCGGTTCGTAAAGGAAACCTTGCCCCGAAATGCGAATGGCAAGATTTTGAAGAAGGATTTGAAGGTGCTGTTTGCGGACCGGATTGTCGCCTGAACGCTTGGGCTGCGGGAGAGAACAGATGGCGCTGACGCTTTATGATTACGGGATGGCCCCGAGCCCGAGACGGGCGAGGATGTTGCTCATCGAAAAAGCCGTGCCGTTTGATCGGGTAATCGTTGATCTGGCGGCTGGCGAGCAGCTTGGGGAGGCTTATCGCGCGATCAATCCGGCCTGCACCGTGCCTGCGCTCGGGCTGGAGGACGGCATTTTGCTGACCGACAATGCCGCGATTGCCGCCTATCTGGAGGCGGCCTACCCAACGCCTGCAATGATGGGCGTGACGCCGGTGGAACGGGCGGCAGTGGCAAGCTGGGCGTGGGCGGCCGAGATGGAAGGGTTGATGGCGATTGCAGAAGCCATGCGGAACTCTGCACCGGCAATGAAGGGCAGGGCGCTGCCTGGGCCGATTGACTATCCGCAAATCCCGGCGCTGGCGGAGCGTGGGATGCTTCGCCTCGCCGCATTTTTTGCCAAGCTCGACAAGCGGCTGATGGGACGCGATTTTTTGGCAACCAACGAGTTTTCGCTGGCTGATCTGGTTGCCTATATCGCGGTCGATTTTGCGCGCGTCGTGCGGGTGAAACCATCACCTGCACAAGCATATCTGATCCGCTGGCGCGATGCAATTGCGCTGCGACCAAGCGCATCAGCCTAAGCGTCGATTACTCGCTCAACCGCCACTTTCCACCCCGCCAGCCGCGCGTCGCGAACACCGCTCGCCATATTGGGCGCAAACACCTCCACCGTGCCGCGCATCACGCTGGCTTCTTCCAGTCCGGCAAACAGGCCAGCGCCGACGCCTGCCAGCATCGCAGCACCCAGCGCTGTCGTTTCAGCAAAGGCGGGGCGCTCGACGGGGATGCCGAGCATGTCGGCCATATCTTGTGCCATCCAATCATTGGCGACCATCCCGCCATCAATACGCAAGCATTGCCAGTCGATCCCGTCGGCTGCGAAAGCGGTTTTCAGATCATTGGCCTGATGCGCCATTGCCTCCAACGCCGCCCGGACAATGTGGGCGCGGGTCGCAGAAAAGCTCAGGCCAGAGATGCTGCCGCGCGCTTCCGGCTGCCACCAAGGTGCCCCGAGCCCCGACAGCGCGGGCACAACATAAACGCCGCCATTATCGGCGACGCTGCGGGCAAGCGCCTCCGTCTCAGCCGCCGTGCCGATCAGACCG
>JBBQAU010000217.1:0-3965 GCA_038316685.1 Sphingomonadales bacterium | reverse complement strand
AGGGCGGTAAGAACTGGAGGCCCTTCAGCCCTTGCAATGGGTTTACGTTTGCGGCGAGATTGTTGCGATTGGCCAAACCAAATGCCGCAGCTTGGGCCTGGATCGCACCAAAAGCAGCCGGATTAGCCCCCGCGAAGGCCGTAACCTGGGCCGCAGATGCAGAGCCGGGCAGCCCCAATTGCCTGCCAACGCCTGCAGCCGTCGCACCCTGCGTCAACAGACCCTGGCGAAGTGGTGCCAACGGTGCGGAGTCCAAATCGATGCCGGAGAACGTATCCGTGCTGAAGCTGGTCGAGGCAAATTGCTTTCGATCATAGGTATAATTTAAACCGGCGGTGAATGTCAGGCGGTCGGTAATCTTGAAATCCGCCGATCCAAAGAAAGAGTAAGCTTCGTTAGCGTAAGTGAAATTGTCGAAACGTCCCAAGCCTTGGCGACCGATGGTTCCTGCTGGCAAACCAAATGCAGGTTCAAGTGCCGGCAGGACACCACCTGCCAACCCATTGGCATAGTTACGGAAGTCACGACCGTAAAGCAGGCTTCCGTTTGAGCGGATATCCTCATTGAAATAATAACCGCCGAGGAGGAAGTTAAGAGGGCCTTCAAAGTTCGAAGTTAACCGCAGTTCCTGCGTATAGGTGTTGATTCCAGTTGTGTTGCTGTTGTTGCCGATCAGATCAGCGCTCGTGAAGTCCGAGTCTGCATTTGTCCGGCTGTCACTACCGCGATAAGCACTGATCGATGTCAGCGCCAGGTTACTGCCAAGATCGAAGTCGCTCTGCAACGACACACCATAATTCTTGATGTCATTGGTCGACAGAAAATTGGTGAACACGCGATAGGAAAGCGGATTGGCACGATCAAGATTGCCGCCAAGTGCACCTATAAGCGCTCCGGTTGGGCCATTCACAACGTTCGATACGCCGCAGCAATTTTCATTAATGGCGTCGTAATCTGCGATCAGCCGGAATTTCATTCCCGCGTTTGGTTGGAACAGCAGCGAACCGCGCACACCCCAACGATTTCGATCATTGACGAATTGGTTCAATCCGGCATCGAAGATATAGCCATCTCGCTTGTTGAAATTGCCGCCGATCGAAAAGGCAAGCGTATCGGTGATGGGGCCAGTGACCGTGCCCTTGAGGACGACGGCATTGTAGTTGCCATAGGTGGCTTCAAGATTGCCACCATATTTGAACGATGGATCAGCCGTCACAATGCTGATGACGCCAGCCGACGCATTCTTGCCAAACAGCGTCGATTGCGGTCCCCGCAAAACTTCAACCCGCTGCAGGTCTGGCAAGTCGGAGATCGCCGCAGCAGAACGCGAACGATAAACGCCATCAATGAAAACGCCAACCGATGGCTCGATGCCAGCGTTATTGGCGCCATTGCCGAAGCCACGAATGATAAAGTTAGTATTTGCAGAGGTTTGAAGCTGCGAGACGCGCAATGAAGGAACGAGTGTCTGTAGATCGATCAGATCGCGAATTTGTGCCTGTTCGATCGTCGCGGCGGTAACTACCGAAACCGCGATTGCTGTATCGAGCAGCGTTCCCTCGCGCTTTGATGCAGTGACGATGATGTCGTCGTTAGGTTCATTGTCCGTCTGCGCAGCCGGGGGAGGGGGTGCATTCTGCGCAACGGCGGGTGCCGCAAAGCAAAGCACAATCGCTGAAGCCGCCAACAGTTCAAATTTTTTCATAACGATCCCCTCCTGGTCTGCGCACCGTTCTTTGACGGCCTCTGCGGACATGGTTTAACAATATGGTGTTTTTAGCGTTGCCAGGTTCGCTCCGTCAATCAAAGATGCGCGCAATTCTGCGGACTTGCGTCATTGTTGCCTAAATGAGACAGTTTCAAAAGCGAACTCGTTTGGGGATGAACGACGGTTGACGTAGCGTTTTTGACGAATCGACAGACAAAGGGTGAAAATGAACGACGACGATAATGACATTATGACTACCGGAGTTTCAGTCCCGCAGCAAAAAATTCAGGTGCCAGACGAGGTTGCCGATGCCGTTCGGACGTTGATTCGCTGGGCAGGGGATGATCCCTCGCGAGAAGGACTGATCGACACGCCGCAGCGCGTCGCGCGCGCATGGAAGGAATATTGCTCGGGCTATTCGGACGATCCGGCAGTGCATCTGTCGCGCATCTTTGAAGAAGTCGGGGGTTATGACGAGATCGTTCTGCTTAAGGACATCCCGTTTCAGTCGCACTGCGAACACCACATGGCTCCTATCATCGGCAAGGCGCACATCGCCTATCTGCCGAGCGATTGGGTTGTCGGCATCTCAAAGCTCGCGCGGGTGCTCCACGCCTATGCGCGTCGGCTCCAGGTTCAGGAACGGCTGACAGCGGAAGTGGCGAACTGCATCTGGGACAATCTGAAGCCGCTGGGGGTGGCGGTTGTCATCGATGCGAGCCATGCCTGCATGTCCGCACGCGGTGTGCGGACGCCGGGCGTCGGCATGGTGACGAGTCGCATGATGGGCGTCTTCAAGGACGATGACCGCAGCCGCAAGGAAGTGCTCGCGCTCATGGGGATTTGATGGGCCAATCTGCGAAACGACATACCGTTATCGTGACGGGTGGTGCGCGTCGGCTCGGCGCAATCATTGTTCGCGAACTGGCGTTACGTGGGCATCGGGTTGTCGTTCATCATCATCATTCGGATTTGGATGCACGCGCGCTTGTCGCGGATCTGTCGAGCGACGGGCGGATCGCAATTGCGCTTGAGCAAGACCTTGCAGCAGCGGATGCAGCGGCGCGCCTGCTTGCTGCGACGCGGCAGGCCTTTGGCGGTCCTGTGACGGCAATCGTCAATAGCGCTTCCCTCTTCGTGCACGATCAACCACCGATTGCGGATGGGGGAGCGATAGAACGACACATGGCAGTGAACTTGTCCGCACCCGTACTACTTGCGTCAGCGATGGCGGGTCAGAGCGATCTGGTGCGTGGTGCGATTGTAAATATCCTCGACCAAAAGTTGGCGAATCTGAATCCGGATTTCTTTTCGTACACCTGCAGCAAACTGGCCCTGGCCGGAGCAACCACGATGTTGGCACAGGCCTTTGGCCCCAGGATCAGCGTGAATGCCGTGTCGCCAGGGCTCACCTTGCCAAGTTCAGACCAGTCGGCAGCGGAATTTGCCGCAGTTGCTTCGATCAATTTGCTTCAGCGTCCCGTCGATGCGCGTAAAATTGCTGAGGCGATTGCGTATCTGCTCGAGGCAGACGGCGTGACGGGACAAAACATCTATGTCGATAATGGTCAGCGGTTTGTTCCCATGGCGCGTGATGTGATGTTTTCAACCCGGGATGCTGTGGCGCATGGCTGAGTTCACGACACGGCTTGAGGCGCTGGAATTGACGCTGTCGATCGGGATTCATCCCGAAGAACTCGCCGCCCCACAACGCGTGATCATCGATGTTTGGCTGCATGCCGACTATGGCGATGCGGCTCTAGCTGACGAGATTGCCGCTGTCGTCGATTATGACTTCCTGCGCCGCGGAATCCGCGCGCTTGCTGCTGCCCGACATTTCAACCTGCAAGAGACACTGTGTGAGGCGATTGCCCAAATCGCGCTGGCCGACCTCCGGGTGCGAACAGTCACGGTCCGTTCGTGCAAGGCAGATGTTTACCCCGACGCGCGGGTTGGCTGCGAAATTACGCGGACCAATCCGCGGCCCCGCTAACCGCGCGCGTTGGCGGCACTCAGGACGGCCCGGACGGACGCCGTGGCGATGTCGGTATCGATCCCCACACCGAAAACGGTCTGACCATCGCCTGTTCGGCACTCAAGATAGGCCGCCGCTTGTGCATCGGTACCATGCCCGATTGCGTGTTCGCTGAAATCGACGACATCAAGTGTTATGCCACATGCGGCCTCAAGTGCTGCGACAACGCCGGAAATAAGGCCATTTCCCCGCCCGCTGACGCTGCGCGCTTCGCCATCGATG
>JBBQAU010000216.1:0-4020 GCA_038316685.1 Sphingomonadales bacterium | reverse complement strand
GTTGATGGTTAAATTCCAAATTATATTGCAGCGCACAAAAAACGCTTGATATTCCCGTTACCGCGTTTATATTGCAGTGCAGCAATCAAGCGAAGGAGGGGTCCATGGCGATCAAATCAACCAAGGTTGGAACCAAAGCCCCCGCAGCGGCCAAGCCCGTTGCGATGTTGCCTGCCAAGACGGTAATCAAGCCCGCCGTCGCCGCAAAGATCGCAGCAGCCAAGCCGGTTATTGCCGCATCACCTGTTGCGCCAGTTGTTATCGCGAAGCCTGTTGTTGCCCCGGCGCACGGTGCCGCCCCGACACCTGCAGTCGTTACACCGGCAGTCGTTTCACCGGCAGTCGTTACACCGGCAGTCGTTGCCGCCCCCAAGATCGCCGAGCCCGTCGCCGTTCAGCCGACGCCGTCGACAGATGACATCGCCCCTGTTGAACCTGTTGCCGCCGCACCTGCGCCGGTTGAAGCCACTCCAGAAAAGAAGGAAGTTTTCACCATGGAAAATACCGTAAACAACGTAACCGAAAAGACCCAGACCATGTTTGTCGAGATGAATGATCGCGCCAAGGTTGCGATGGAAAAGACTCAGACGATGTTTGCCGACATGAATGAATTCAACAAGGGCAACGTTGAAGCCCTCGTCGAATCGTCCAAGATCGCTGCCAAAGGCATCGAAGCAATGGGCCAGGATGCGGCTGAATATACCCGCAAGTCGTTCGAGAGCGCGACCGCCATCGTCAAGAGCCTATCGGCCGTCAAGTCGCCAACCGAGTTCATGAAGTTGCAGAGCGATTATGTCCGCACGTCGTTTGACGCGCTGGTTGCTGAATCGTCGAAGAGCACCGAAATGATGCTCAAGCTGGCTGGCGAAGTTGCGCAGCCAATCTCGAACCGCATCGCGGTTGCCGCCGAGAAGCTCAAGATCAACGCATAAGCCGGTTGCGCTTCGGCGCAAGCTGGTTAAAAAAGGGGTGGTTGCCACATGGCAGCCGCCCCTTTTTGTGCTTTTTAAGACAAGCAGCGCGTCTTGCCCCTTGCCCTTGGCCCGGCACCTGCCATATTTTCACACAGACATGATGACAGCACACCCAATCCCCACAGTTATGGCGCAGCGTCCCGGCGAGGATGAGGGAACCGGTGTCGGCGTCGCGACCCGCACGCGCAGTCGCACCAAAAAGCCGACGCCTTATCGCGTTTTGATGCTGAACGACGATTACACGCCGATGGAATTTGTCGTCCTGTGCCTCCAGCGCTTTTTCCGGATGAGCATTGAAGATGCGACGCGGGTCATGCTGCACGTTCACCAAAAGGGCGTGGGCGTTTGCGGCGTGTTCACCTATGAAATTGCCGAGAGCAAGGTCAGCCAGGTGATGGACTTTGCCCGGCAGAACCAACACCCGCTGCAATGCACGCTTGAAAAGGCGTAAACGCGCGGCAACCGGCCAAATCGGCCAAATCGGCCAACAGTCTTGCGCGCGGTCGCTGACCCGGTAGAAGTTCGCTCATGGATCGCATTCTCATTCGCGGCGGCAACAAGCTGTCCGGTCGAATTCACATTTCCGGCGCAAAAAACGCAGCCCTCACGCTGATGCCGTGCGCGCTGCTGACCGACGAACCACTGACGTTGCGCAATCTGCCGAGGCTGGCAGACGTCGATAGTTTTGGCCATCTGCTCAATCAGCTTGGCGTTTCGACCGCGATTGAGGGCGCACATCCAAACGAGTTCGGCCGGGTGATGACGATGCGCGCCAACCGCGTGACCTCGACCACCGCCCCTTATGACATCGTCCGCAAGATGCGCGCCTCAATCCTCGTGCTCGGGCCGTTGCTCGCGCGAATGGGCGAGGCGACGGTGTCGCTGCCGGGCGGTTGCGCGATCGGCACACGGCCCATCGATCTCCACCTGAAGGCGCTCGAATCGCTTGGCGCGACGATTGAGATGACGCACGGCTATGTGACCGTGCGCGCACCGGGCGGGCGCTTGCCGGGGGGTAATGTCCGTTTCCCGATGGTGACCGTTGGCGCGACCGAAAATGCCTTGATGGCGGCGGTGACCGCGCGTGGCACCTCAGTCATCGAAAATGCGGCGCGTGAACCTGAGATCGTCGATCTGTGCCGTTGCCTTGTCGCGATGGGGGCGAGCATCGACGGCATCGGCAGCGAGACCTTGATTGTTGAGGGCCGCGACCGGCTCCACGGCGCGACCTATGCCGTGATGCCTGATCGGATCGAGGCGGGCAGCTATGCCTGCGCCGCCGCGATTACCGGCGGATCGATTGATCTGGTGGGCGCAGATTATGACGAAATGGGCGCGACTTTTGCGGCAATGCGCGAAGCGGGGGTTGCAGTCGAGCAGGTCAGCGGATTGGTGCGTATCTCGGCCAATGGGCAGCTTGACCCGATAACCCTGTCAACCGCGCCCTATCCGGGCTTTGCCACTGACATGCAGGCACAGTTTATGGCGATGCTCACATTGGCAAACGGCGCAAGCGTGCTGACCGAGACGATTTTTGAAAACCGCTACATGCATGTCCCTGAACTTGCCCGGATGGGCGCAGACATTCAGGTGCGCGGGCGGACCGCCGTTGTGCGCGGGGTTGAGCGGTTGACGGCAGCCCCTGTCATGGCGACCGATCTGCGCGCCTCGATGAGTCTGATCCTGGCCGGACTCGCAGCGGAGGGGGAAACGCAGGTTCAGCGCGTCTATCATCTTGATCGCGGGTATGAGCGGCTTGAGGAAAAACTGTCGGCAGTGGGCGCTGATATCGAACGCGTCAGCGACGGCTGATCAATCATCCGGGGGCCGACATGCTAAGCGATATCGAGATTGCGCAAAGGGCAAGCTTGCGCCCGATTGCCGAAATTGCTGACCTCGCAGGGATCCCGCAGGCGGCGATTGAGCCTTATGGGCGGTACAAGGCCAAGATCGATCTGGCGAAATTGTCGCTGGGGGATCGCACACCGGGCAAGCTGATCCTCGTCACCGCAATCAACCCGACGCCCGCCGGTGAGGGCAAGACGACGACCTCTGTCGGGCTGGCTGATGCGCTGAACCTGACCGGGCGGCGCGCGATCCTGGCGCTTCGTGAACCTTCGCTCGGGCCGTGTTTTGGCACCAAGGGCGGCGCGACGGGGGGCGGCCATGCCCAGGTCGCGCCAATGGTTGACATCAACCTGCACTTCACCGGCGATTTCCACGCGATCACCAGCGCGCATAATTTGCTCGCGGCGATGATCGACAATCATATCTACTGGGGCAATACGCTCGATATCGATGTCCGCCGCGTCAGCTGGCGGCGCGTGCTTGACATGAATGATCGCGCCTTGCGGCAGATTGGCCAGTCGATGGGCGGCGTCGCCAATGGTTTTCCGCGCGAATCGGGCTTTGACATCACCGTTGCGTCAGAGGTGATGGCGGTGCTGTGCCTCGCCAATGATCTGGCCGATCTCCAGGCGCGGCTGGCGCGGATGATCGTGGCTGAAACCCGCGCGCGCCATCCGGTGACCGTCGCTGATCTGAAGGCCGATGGCGCGATGACTGCGCTGCTGGCCGAGGCGATCAAACCCAATCTGGTCCAGACGCTGGCGGGCAACCCGGCCTTCATTCACGGCGGGCCGTTTGCCAATATTGCGCATGGCTGTAATTCGATCATCGCGACGCGCACCGCGCTGGCACTGGCGGATTATGTCGTGACTGAGGCGGGCTTTGGCGCTGATCTTGGCGCGGAGAAATTTTTTGATATCAAATGCCGTCAGGCGGGACTTTCGCCGGCCGCTGCGCTGATCGTCGCGACCGTGCGCGCGCTCAAGATGAACGGCGGCGTCGCCCGGGCTGATCTGGCGCTTGAAAATGTCGCTGCTGTCGAACGCGGCGTGGTCAATCTTGTGCGCCATATCGAAAATGTTGCGCAATTTGGCGTCCCGGCCCTGGTCGCTGTCAATCATTTCGGGACGGATACCGACGCCGAAATCGCCGTCATCCTGCACGCGGCAGAGGCAGCGGGGACGCGCGCGATCCTGTG
>JBBQAU010000215.1:0-4049 GCA_038316685.1 Sphingomonadales bacterium | reverse complement strand
TCAACGACCTCGAACCGCGCCGCCGCATCAGGTTGAAAGTGCAGCTCGGGCTCTGGATTGAGCTGCTTGGTCTGATCAAGAAACTGGCGCAGTGTCAGATCGTTGACAGGCGTTCCGTTCCACGCAACCACCCCGACCGGATCGATCGTAATCTTGTTTTTGTCGGGCTCGACGTTCACCAGTGGCGCATTGGGATCGTTCTGTGGGAGATCGACCTTAACCGCGTGGGTTTGAATTGGAATGGTGATGATGAACATAATGAGGAGAACGAGCAGGACGTCGATCAACGGCGTCATGTTCATTTCCATCATCGGCTCGCCGTCTTCTCTGCCGCCGCTCATTGCCATGTCAAATAACTCCTGACTTCCGGGCCATCACAGCCGCTCTACACCGATGCCGGGGGGCGGTTCAGAAATGAACCCCACCTTGGCAAAACCGGCCTGTTGCATGGTAAAGATTGTGCCCCCGACGCAGCGATAGGGCGTATCGACATCGCCTCGAATATGGGCCTCTGGCAATTCCACACCGGGCGCGGTCGGCCCACCCTGACGCGCAATCTCAACCTTCAGTTTATCGACAGCCCTGATCAACAGCTCCTGGCTCGTGACCTTGGCCGTGTTCCAATACACTTCACAGCCGCCATCCTGGCCTGCCTTGACAGACAGCGAGACGTTTTCGGGCTTGGTCGTCGTCGGCTCGAACCGCACATCGGGGAGCTTGAGCTTCACATTCTGAATCACAACCGGAACCGCAATTAAGAAGATGATCAACAAAACCAACATGACATCCACAAGCGGGGTCGTGTTAATCTCCGACATCGGTTTATCGGTATTACCGCCAGCGCTAATCCCCATCGCGAACTATCCTATCTGCTTTTTCAACACACACATGACGGGAGGATCGGACCCTGATTATTTCTGGCTCCGATCCTCCAAACATCATCAGGCGGCTGATGGCTTTGCTGGTGCGGCGGTTGCCTTCGCAGGTGCAGGCTTCGATGTCATCGTCGGACGCACTGCGCCATTCGAAGCAAGATAGCCGAGCACGTCGTTCGAAAATGCCGAGAGGTCCTCTGCAATGTTTTTGTTCCGCAGCTGCAGCCAGTTAAACGCAAGCACCGCAGGAACGGCGACCACAAGGCCGAGCGCAGTCATGATCAGAGCTTCACCCACGGGGCCAGCGACCGCGTCAATCGATGCCTGACCAGACGCGCCGATCTTAATAAGCGCGCGGTAGATGCCGATAACCGTCCCGAACAGGCCGATGAACGGAGAAACCGAACCCACCGTCGCAAGGAACGCAAGACCACCACCAAGCTTTGAATTGATCGCCGCTTCTGAACGCGCAAGCGACCCATGTAACCAGTCATGCGCCTCCACCGGATCAGTCAGCTTGGTGTGTTGCTCCTGCGCGGCAAGACCGTCATCGACTATCTGCTTATAAGCCGAGTTCTGCTCGAGCTTGGCTGATCCTTCCTTCAGGGTGGCACTGGCCCAAAAACCACTGCGGACCCGCTTGGCCTGCCCCATAATTTTCTGCTGTTCAAATAATTTGGTGAACAGGATGTAGAACGAGACGACCGACATCAGGACAAGGATGCCGAAAACGGACTGGGCAATCAGGCCGCCCTCTTGGAGCGCTTCCTGAAGGCCGTAAGGGTTTTTGGCGGCTACGGCTGGCGCAGCGGCGAGGATTGTGGTCAGCATAAATCTCTTTCCTCTAAAAATATCTCCGGCACCCCCCCGTGGAACACCGCAGGATTGATCACTTACTTTGGAATTTTCCAGACCACTCGACGCGACTGGGTTTGGGCAATTGGGTTACCTTCCTGGTCCTTCGCGGGCGAATACCTCCCGCGCCGGGTAATCGAGCGGCATGCCGCGTCATCCAGATCGGCAAAGCCACTCGAAGACATCACTCGGCAATTTTCGACCCGACCCTGCGTGTTTATCGTCCAAGCGATTGCAGAAGTACCCTCCTGCTCAGAGCGCAGCGCGCTGGCAGGATAATCGTCGGTCGTGACCCAATCAGCAGGATTACCTTTTGCACCGGCAGCTTGACTAACGCGCGGAGGCGGTGGCGGCGCTGGTGGTGCCGGTGGTGCCTGCGTATATACTGGCGGCGGCGTGCTGACCGTGGTCACCGTCTGTGGGGGCGGATTTGGATTGCGCACGATCGGTGGCGGTGACACGACCGGTGGTGGCGTCAGCGGCTGGTCAGGCGGTGGTGGCGGAGGAGGCTCGTCGGGCGGCGGCGGCGGCGGCGGCGCGACGTCAAACGTGTTTAACTTTTCGGCAACTTTCTTGACATATTGATATGCCAGTCCGGTCACAAAAGCGTAACCCAAGGCGGCATGAATCAACCCGACGATGACAAGCGCCACCACCTTGTTTCCACCGTCATTCCGATCTGCATAGGCCATTCAGCTACGATACCCCCATTTGCACCGACACTTTATCTCCGAAAGTGAGCCAAGCCCACTTTCAGTAGTGTCGTAGCCTATCTATTATCGTCCAGGGTTCAAGTCTGTATCGCTCCGGCTAGACCGACGCAAACCCTTTGTCAGACGCAACTTCCTTACAATTGTGGAATGGCAGAATTATTTCTGTATCAATTGCGACGAATATTCTATCATTCTGTGCATGATGAAATCAGTCAAACTCACAATTTTTGCTTTGTTTACAATGGCTCTACCCGCAGATTCCATGTTAATGGCGCAACGGCAGCCGCCCGTCTCACCTGTCCAACCACCTGCTTACGCCGATATTGCAGACCTTGTTCTGCGTTCGCCGATCATTGTTGATTCGGTAATTCGCGGCGTCGAGCGCCTCAAAGGCGAAGAATCAACCGGCGTCTCGGCAAGATTTGGGCGACTGTTGGTGCAGGCAGACGTCTCAGGGCTGATCCGCGGCGATAACAACTTGCCCCCCCGAATCACTTACATCGTCGATTTGGTCCTCGATTCGCGAGGCAAGCTCGCTAATCTGAAAAAGCAACGAATGATGCTGTTCGGTCGCCCGGTTTCCGGATCCCCGAATAAAATTCAGCTCAGCGGGCCGGATTCCCAGCGTCTTTGGTCGCCCATGCTTGATGCGCTAACTCGTCAAATAACGGCAGAGGCATTGGCAAAGGACGCCCCCCCCCCTGTTACGGGCATTGGCAATGCATTTTACGTTGCGGGTGCGCTCCCAGGAGAAGGAGAAACGCAGGTTTTTCTGACGACGGCTGATGGACGCCCAATCTCATTATCCATTTTAAGGCGTCCCGGCGAAACCCCGCGATGGGCCGTCGCGCTGAGCGAAATCGTCGACGAGGCCGCAGCGCCGCCGACGAGGGATTCGTTGTTGTGGTATCGCCTAGCTTGCGGATTGCCAGCAAACCTGCCTGACAGCGCAATTCGATCACTCAATACTGCCGATGGCGAGGCCGCGCGCAACGATTATCGGTTCGTTATCCGCTCGCTCGGTCGTTGTAATCGCGGCGAGGGAGGTCAACTATAGCGGGATGATATTATATTGATCTACCCAGATGAGTTCGTTTGAACATAGTCGAGAAACCTCAGCCGAGCGCTACGCGGCGGTTTCTCGGCTGCGCTGTAAACGAACGAGTTAGGGTAATGTAATCCTGCTTTAAAATCCGCTCAATTTACGAAGACGCTTGCCCAACCTGCAGCAACTGGCCTGTCGTGCTTGTCGCACTAAATAAAAAACGTGCAGACGCCCAGATCTGCTCGGCGGCGGCACCCGGTGTGGCGTCTACCGCACAGAGCCTCGTGGTGGGTGCCAACTCAATCGCCAGTGGCTCAATCGAGGCCATTATCAAGGCTCGCTCAAGCGCCGGAATGTTTGGCCCGACGATCCAGACTATGGCAGCGCAATGGGCTCCTGCGGCGCTGCGGATCGTCGCTGTGCAGGCTTCTACACTCGCATTCAGGGAATGAACGACCGCTATATCAGTAAAAGAGGCGTAATCATCGCCGGCCAGCAAGGAAACGATAGGAAGGCCCGACGCGGCGGAGAGTTCTTTCGCTAATGCGCCGTTACCAACAA
>JBBQAU010000214.1:0-4052 GCA_038316685.1 Sphingomonadales bacterium | reverse complement strand
TACCTCGACCAGCGACGTGGCTATCTGGATCAGGAAATGTTGCTCGAAGATGGCGATCTGTTGCTCAACTCGACCCAGATTGCGACGCTTTATGGGCTGCGCTCTGTTCCGTCTGGCAGTCGCTACGCACTGATCGACGGTCAGCCGGTCCTGTTGACCGACGAGGACAATACGTCACTTTTGAGGATCTATGAACTGTCAAGGCGCGACAACTTGCCAACAGGTCTCCGCATCGCGCCTACGGCGGCGCTGACGCAAGACGAATTGCGCCAGACCTACACGCTGCCGATTCTGGAGCCGGGATATAACTATGCGGTCGTGAATGGTGAACTGGTGACCTTGCAGGACGGTGCCTTCGAGACGTTGCAGCTGCTTCGGATCGCACGGGCGGTCTTCTGATAGCTTACCCATCATTTCAGCGGAAACCCGATTAGCGTTTTCGGTGTTGCTTCAAGGAAAGCCGGAAATGCGGCGGGGAGCGAGAGGACGGATGAACGATGATCCAAAACATCTGACAGGCAGCCAGCAAGACACGACTACCGACCGAGCGCCGGACGCCTTGAACAATACCCACCCAAGCCTTGGCGAGGCTAGCCGCAGCTTTGGGGCAGCCCTTTGGCGGGCCATCTCCGGGGCTGGGCAGATTGTCTGGACCAGCCTGTGGCGTTTCCTGCCCAAGGCCTTTGCCAATTTCATCACGCTCATCCGCGCCACGGGTTCGGGCCTGCGTTCCGTTCATCGCAGGTGGCGTGCGAGGGTCGACCAACGTGCGGCGTCGGCCGTCAATACTGTGCACAGCGAAACGCGGCACAGAGCGGCCGGTTCCACTCAGGATTTGGCGAAGGTGCCCCGCCGTCGAATCGGGATCGGTCGGGTCATTGGAGGTCTTGCCCTGCTGACCGTTTTCATGACCTCTGGTGGCGTCGCCCTTTATGCCGCTTTGACGATGCCCGGCCTCGATTCCATGCGCATTAACGCCGAGAACAGCCTGATATTCGAGGACGCAGCGGGCAATCCGCTTCTGACGAGCGGTGCCGTGCCCTCTGTCTACGCCAACGAGGCCAGTATCCCGAAAATGCTGCGTCAGGCAGTGATCGCCATCGAGGATCGGCGTTTTTACGACCATGGCGCCGTCGAACTTCGATCTGTGCTCCGCGCGGCGGTCAACAACCTTCGTTCGGGCGCGGTCGTCGAGGGCGGCAGCACAATCTCGCAGCAGTTCGTCAAGATCACCTATCTCGATCCTGAACGCAGCTTCAGGCGCAAGTTTCACGAAGCAATTCTAGCCTATCAGCTCGAGCGCCGGTTCACCAAGGACGAGATACTGACGCGCTATCTGAACGCGGTCTATCTTGGTGCGGGCGCTACCGGGATGCCTGCAGCGGCGCATGTCTATTTCAGCACCGATCTTGCCAGCCTCAGCCTTGCTCAGGCCGCAGCACTTGCCGCGATGATCCGCGCGCCAAGTGCCGTCAACCCGTTCTCGGACCTCGATGCCCTGCGCAAGCGTGCCTCCCTTGTTTTGGACCACATGGTCGCCGAGGGCTTCGTTTCTGGGGCCGAGGCCGATGCCGCCCGCGCCGAACTGGCCACGATGACGCCACATCGTCCTGACGCCAGTTATGGCAGCTGGTTCAGCGATTGGGTCCTGGCGGAGGCTGACCGAATGTCGACCGGCTTTGACGGCGTGGTCACATTGCGCACGACGCTGGACCCGGTCGCGCAGAAATTGGCAGAGAACGCCGTCTCGATCATCCTGGAGGACGCCGGGATCAGCGCCGAAGCGGCGTTGATTTCGATGACCCCGGAAGGCGAAATCGTGGCAATGGTCGGTGGCCGCAACTATGCCGACAGCCAGTTCAACCGCGCAACCGATGCCCTGCGTTCGCCCGGTTCGACGTTCAAGACGATCGTCTACCTCACGGCCCTGATGCAAGGTTTTTCCCCAAACGACCGGGTCCGCGATGAGGCTGTCGATATAGACGGTTACCAGCCGCAGAATTTCGGCGGCCGTTTTCACGGCGAGGTCTCGCTGTCCGAGGCATTTGCCCAATCCATGAATGCGGCCACTGTGCGGGTCGCCATGGCGGTGGGTTTGGACAAGGTAGCAGAGACAGCGCGCATTCTCGGCATCGAGGCCGAACTTACCGTCACGCCATCGCTGGCGCTGGGTGCCTCGGGCGTCACGTTGATCGACATGACAGAGGCTTATGCCAGCCTTGCCACCGGCCGCCTGCCGGTCCGGGCGCGCGGCATCAGCGGCCTCAAGTCAAGCGACGACAATAGCTTTTATCAGTTCAAATGGCCCGCGCCCGAGCTTCAACCCGGCGCTGACCGTGTGATGCTCGCGCGTGCACCGATGATTTATATGCTCCGCCAGGTCATTGACGAAGGCACCGGAAAGAATGCAGCGCTTCCCGGCGGCGCATTTGGCAAGACCGGAACCAGTCAGGATTTCCGCGACGCGATGTTCATTGGCTGGAACGAAAAGCTGATCACGGGAGTCTGGGTGGGCAATGACGACAACTCGCCCATGGACGGCATCACCGGTGGCGCGCTTCCAGCACAGATATGGCAGCGATTCATGCTCGATGCCGCATCAGATCAAAGCGATGCAGCCGCCGTCTCTGCAAGCGCAGCGCCACCGGAGCCGAGCGAAGCCTCCCTTGCCCTGACGGCCACGTCTGAAGTCGGTGCGTACGGTCCGACTTGCAACATCCGCACCTGCGAACGCTTTTACCGCTCGTTCCGGGCTTCAGACTGCACATATCAACCCTATCGTGGCAGCCGCACGCTTTGCACACGCTAAAGCCCTCCTCTCAATTTTCCCGATTCTTGCCGGGCTACAGTCTTCGAACCGATGCAGCCGGATTCTTTTTTGGACTGTGTCTCGGTCACAATATAATGGCCGCACACAAACTAAGGCAGCTTAAATCTAGAGGCAAAGCGACAACAGCACAAGAATTCTTCAGGCAGCGGTAAAAGCGGCCATCGCTAGCTTTGCATGGACGAAATTCCACCCTCGTTGTTACCGCTTAAACGGCGGAAATACCAGTCACGGCGACTATCAACGATCCCATTGCTATCTTGAGGTCCATCTTGCCTTGGCTGGCATGGGGCTTTAATTCCTAGTCCGATGGATA
This sequence comes from Sphingomonadales bacterium, assembly GCA_038316685.1. Taxonomy (GTDB): domain Bacteria; phylum Pseudomonadota; class Alphaproteobacteria; order Sphingomonadales; family Sphingomonadaceae; genus Sphingomonas. Next base: position 909 of record JBBQAU010000214.1, on the reverse strand, counting down.
GCCGCGCTGGTCCAGTGCCGCGATCAGTCCTGCGGTCAACCGGTCCGCTGTGTATGGTTTGCCAACCACGGTCACGTGGATATGCCGCGAAGGCAAGTCGATCTGGCCAGCGTACCCCGTCGCGAAGATGTACGGAATGCCGAGCTCTGCAAGTTCGTCGGCGATGGCGAAAGAGGTGCCAGACCCCAGATTGATATCGAGTACCGCTGCATGAGGGGGCTTTTGGGAAATCAGGCGAAGGGCATCAACTGCTTTGGTCGCCACTTCGACGTGCCCGGCACCCGCCTCTTCCAGCATGGCTTGCGCGTCGAGCGCGATCAGGATTTCGTCCTCGACCACCAAGACCGCAAAACCCTTGATCGAACGTTTTGAAAGAGACCTCATTTTTCGAGGACATTCCCGGCCGGGCAGTTCAGATGCCAGACGAACCCGGTTGGAGCGTACTCCGCCGATACCTCACTACCCAAGCTCACTTTCACCATCCTGCCGGTTACGGTCGATCCAAAGCCCCGCCGCGTGGGCACGACAACCTGCGGTCCATCGCTCTCTCTCCAACTGAAAGCGAACCGGCTGTCAAGCGAACCAACTGTCCCCGTCACTTCCCACGATATCGCGATCCTACCTTTGTCGTCCGACATGGCACCATATTTTGCGGCATTTGTAGCCAACTCGTGGAGTGCGAGTCCAATGGTCTGCGCACTGGCGGATGACAGGTTCGCCGCCTCACCGCAGATCGTGATCCGCGTTCCGAACAGGCTTTTGAAATAGGAAAGTTGGGCGCGTATGAGGCTGTCGAGATCGATACTTTGCCATTCGTTCCGGGCGAGCAGGTCATGGCTTAAAGCAAGACCCTCGATCCTGTCGCCCAATCGTGTAACGAACTCCCGGTTGTCGGAATCGCCTGTTTGA
>JBBQAU010000213.1:0-4099 GCA_038316685.1 Sphingomonadales bacterium | reverse complement strand
CACGCGACCGGGACGCCGGGCAGTTGCTCGATCAGCGCGGCGGCATGCGCGATGCTATACTCGACGCGCGCATCATTGACTTCGCGCGCGGTGCGGATGAGGCGGGTTTGTTCGGGCGCTGCGCTGACGAGGAACCACGGGTCAACCGCTATGCAATGTCCGCCAACACCGGGGCCGGGTGACAGGATGTTGACGCGCGGGTGGCGGTTGGCAAGGCGGATCACCTCCCACACATCAACGCCCATGCTGTCTGCGACCAGGCTCAGCTCATTGGCAAAGGCGATGTTGACGTCGCGAAACGCGTTTTCAGTCAGCTTGGTCATCTCCGCCGCGCGCGCCGTGGTGATCACACAAGCGCCGCGCACAAAGCGCCGGTAAAAGGCAAGCGCCTTGCGCGCACAGCGGGGGGTGATGCCGCCAATCACGCGGTCATTATCAATCAACTCGACCAATATGCGCCCCGGCAACACGCGTTCGGGGCAATAGGCAATCGCGATATCGGCGCTCTCGCCGGTTTTGCCCGGCACCTTCAGATCAGGGCGGAGCGCTGCCAACAAATCGCGCACCTTTTCAGTCGTGCCAACCGGCGATGTCGATTCAAGGATCACAACGTCGCCTGCCTTCAGCACGGTCGCAACCGTGGTCGCTGCTTGAAGGACATAGCCGATATTGGGGGTATGATTTTCACCGAAGGGCGTCGGCACCGCGATAACGAAGACGTCGGCTGGCTCAATCGTCGTTGATGCACGCAACGCGCCCCGCGCAACGACGCCTGATACCAGCCCGTCGAGATCAACTTCCTCGATATGGACCTTGCCTGAATTGACCGTATCGACGACGCTTTGGGTGACATCGATGCCCAGCACCTCAGCGCCTGTGCGCGCGATCACGGCGGCGGTGGGGAGGCCGATATAACCAAGACCGAGGACGACAACCTTCAGTTCAGAGTCCGAAACCATCCGCGACAACCTTTGCAATCCGAGCCGAAGCGTTGCCGTCGCCAAATGGATTGTGGGCGCGCGCCATCGCTTGATGGGCGGCATTGTCGTCGAGGAGAGTGAAGATTTCGGAAACGATCCGCGCCTCATCCGTGCCGATCAGCCTGGCGGTGCCTGCCGCGACGCCCTCGGGCCGCTCAGTCGTCTCGCGCATGACGAGGACGGGCTTGCCAAGCGCGGGCGCCTCCTCCTGCACGCCGCCCGAATCGGTCAGCACGATATGGCTCATGCCGAGCGCGCGGACGAAATGCGGGTAATCAAGCGGGTCAATGCGTGCGATATTGGGCTTCGCGCCCAAAATCGCATCCATGACGCTGACAACATTGGGGTTGGGATGCACAGGGAAGATCACCGCCACGTCATCGCGCGCCGCAATCCTGGCAATCGCGCGCGCGATATTCTCCATCCCCCCGCCAAAATTCTCGCGGCGATGCGTCGTCACCAAAATGATCCGCTTGCCCGCAAACCGCGCGGCGATTGCGTCCAGTCCGCTGGCGAGCGAGGGGTCCGCCTCAATCGCCGCAAGCGTGGCATGCAGCGCATCAATCACCGTGTTGCCCGTCACATGGATCAGCCCGGGCGCGACATTCTCGCGTAGCAGCGCATCCGCTGCGGTCTGCGTTGGCGCGAAATGCTGATCGGCGATGGGCGCGACGATGCGGCGGTTCACCTCTTCCGGGAAGGGCTGATAAATATCGCCCGATCGCAAACCCGCCTCGACATGGCTGACCGGAATCTTGCGGTAATAAGCGGCAAGCGCGCCCACCATCGCGGTCGCGGTATCGCCCTGCACAATGACGCGGCCGGGCTGCTCGCGGTCCATCACTTCGCCCAGGCTCGTCAGCAGCCGCGCGGTCAGCCGGTCAAGCGACTGGCCAGGCTCCATCAGATCAAGATCGATATCAGGCACCAGCCCCGCAATCGCCAGCACCTGATCAAGCAACCCGCGATGCTGCGCGGTCACACACGTCACCACCGTCAGGCCGGGGACTGCCCGCAGCGCGCGCACAACGGGAAACAGCTTGATCGCCTCTGGCCGTGTCCCAAAGACGCACAAAATCTTGGAGAGATGATGTTCGGTCATGGTCCCACCTATATCGCTGCATCTTTAAGGTCAGGCTAACACTTCCCCCCTTATAACACGGCCCATGAAAACGGCGCGAACGGGGCAGCGATGAAGGGAATTATCCTTGCGGGGGGCAGTGGCACACGCCTCTATCCCGCGACGCTCGCCATTTCAAAACAGCTGTTGCCGGTGTTCGACAAGCCGATGATTTATTATCCGCTCGCTGTGCTGATGCTGGCGGGCATCCGCGAGATCATGATCATCTCGACCCCGCGCGATCTGCCGATGTTTGAGCTGCTGCTGGGCGATGGCTCGGCATTTGGCATCTCAATCTGTTACGCCCCGCAAGCAACCCCGGCGGGCCTCCCGCAAGCGTATCTGATTGCGGAGGAGTTTCTCGATGGCGGACCCTCGGCGCTGATCCTGGGCGACAATATCTTCCACGGCGACAGTCTCGCGCTCAAATGCCGGATCGCTGCGTCAAAAGCATCCGGGGCCACGGTCTTTGCCTATCAGGTCGATGATCCAGAGCGTTACGGCGTTGTTGCCTTTGATCCGCAGACGGGCAATGCGCTTTCGATTGTCGAAAAACCACCCGAGCCCAAATCAAACTGGGCGCTAACGGGGCTGTATTTCTGTGATCATCAGGCGGTCGACATCGCCCGCGCCTTAACCCCCTCCGCACGGGGTGAGCTGGAAATCACTGATCTGCTTAAAGTTTATATGGTGGAAGGCGCGCTTGAGGTCAGCCGCCTTGGGCGCGGCTATGTTTGGCTTGATACCGGCACGCATGACAGCCTGCACGATGCGTCCTCCTTTGTGCGGACGATTGAAAACCGGCAGGGAATCAAGATCGCCTGTCCAGAGGAAATCGCGCTTGATCTGGGCTATGTCTCGCCCGCCGCAATCATCGAACGGGCAGGGAGCATGGGCAAAACGGGCTATGCCGATTATCTGCGCCGCTGCGCTGCCGCCGCATGAGCAAGGCACCAATCCGCGTCAAATTTTCACCGCCCGTCCGCACCATCATGGTCACGGGCGGGGCAGGGTTTATTGGTTCTGCCGTCTGCCGCGCTTTGGCACAAGACGCATCGGTCCGGGTGATTAACCTCGACAAGCTGAGCTACGCCGCATCGCCCGTTGCGCTGTCCGACCAGAAAGAATCCGCAACTTACCGCCTCGTCCAGGGTGATATCGCTGATCGCGTGCTGATCGCGCAGATCATGGCTGAAGAGCACGTCAGCGCGGTGATGCATCTGGCGGCAGAAAGCCATGTCGACCGCTCAATCGAAGGCCCGGCGGTCTTCATCGAGACCAACATCACCGGCACTTTCCACCTGCTGGAGGTCGCGCTCGCGCACTGGCAGGCACTGCCGCCGCGCCAGCGTCCCGATTTTCGCTTCCACCACATCTCAACCGATGAAGTCTTTGGCGATCTGCCCTTTGACGGCAGCCAGTTTTCGGAAAAATCGCGCTACAAGCCGTCATCGCCTTATTCGGCATCAAAGGCCGCGTCGGACCATCTCGTCCGCGCCTGGTATCACACCTTTGGCCTGCCGGTCGTCCTCTCCAATTGCAGCAATAATTACGGGCCGCATCAGCACCCCGAAAAGCTTATTCCACTCACCATCCTCAACGCGCTCGCCGGCCGGCCACTTCCCATCTACGGCACCGGCGCGAATGTGCGCGACTGGCTCTATGTCGATGATCACGCGCGCGCGCTCAACCTTGTCCTCACGCGGGGGCAGGTGGGGGAGACCTATCTGGTAGGTGGCCGCGCGGAACGCAGCAACATCGGCGTTGTCGCCAAAATCTGCGATTTGCTTGATCGGATCGAACCCCGCCCCGACGGTCGCAAACACCGCTCGCTCATCCAGTTCGTCACCGACCGCGCCGGACACGACCGCCGCTACGCAATCGACCCGACCAAGATCGAGCGCGAACTCGGCTGGCGACCGCAGGTGAGCTTCGACGACGGGCTGCTCGCGACGATTGACTGGTATCGGGCGCAGGGGCGCGGTGGTGCGGTGGGGGC
>JBBQAU010000212.1:0-4102 GCA_038316685.1 Sphingomonadales bacterium | reverse complement strand
GAGCTATCCTGCGTCGCCAAGCTGCTGGAGTTCCGCGCGGCATCTGGTGTGCTTCTCGACACCTCGTTCGACACGATATCCGCAACCGGCGCGCATGGCGCGAGCCCGCATTACCGTGTGGACGAGCATTCAAACATCACGCTTGAGCCCGGCCAGCTTTATCTGGTCGATTCGGGTGGACAATATGCCGATGGCACAACCGATGTGACGCGCGTTCTGCCGATTGGCACACCGACTGAGGAAATGCGCGACCGCTTCACGCGCGTGTTGCGCGGCCATATTGCGCTGGCGACCGCCGTCTTCCCGCACGGCACCAATGGCGGGCAACTTGATGCGTTCGCGCGTCGTCCGTTGTGGGAGGCGGGGCTCGATTATGCGCATGGCACCGGCCACGGCGTCGGCGCGTATCTGGCGGTGCATGAGGGGCCACAGCGGATCGCAACACCCCATTATCCCGGTGGCGGCCCCGCCGAACCGTTACGCGCCGGCATGATCATCTCCAACGAGCCGGGTTATTACAAGGCGGGCGAATATGGCATCCGCATCGAGAACCTGGTGCTCGTCGAGGACCGCGTGATGGCGGGGGCCGAGGCACCGATGCTCGGGTTTGAAACGCTGACCTTCTGCCCGATCGAACGATCGCTGATCATGGCCGATCGGCTGAACCAGGCTGAACGTGACTGGCTGAATGGGTATCACGCCAGGGTGCTGGCCGTACTCGGTCCGCAAATGGAAGGCGCGGACCTTGTCTGGCTTGAGGCGAAATGCGCCGAGATGTGAGAGCGGAAAGCAGCAATGCCATCATTATTTTTGCGATCCCATCCACCTCGGGCTTGGCGCGACTGCTGACTCCTAGCCCCCCTTTACTGACATGGCATGGTGTGCCGATTACAGCGCGCGAACGGCGTCCGTCGGCGCAGAAGGGCGGCTGGTGAGCCTTCACCAATTCACCGAGGCTTGGGACTCCTGGGGGACGCATCCCGCCGGTGCCGAAATCGTGCTGTGTATTGCAGGGGCGATGACGCTTCATCAAGAACTGGTCGACGGCACCACCGTAACCGTCACGCCCGCCGTTGGGGATTATGCGATCAACCCGCCCGGGGCTTGGCACACGGCCGATGTCGACGGGCAGGCGACGGCCTTGTTCATCACAGCGGGCATGGGGACACAACATCACCTGCAGTGACGATTGACGCAGCGCAACTGTTCCCTCAATGTTCCTGAAACGAATCGGAAATCCGGGGGGGCAACATGATCGGCTATGTGACGCTTGGCACCAATGACCTGGCACGGGGTGCCGCATTGTATGATGCGATCGCCGCCGGGATGGGGATTGGGCGCATGATGGAGTTTGGCATCTTCATCGCCTGGGGCGTGCCCGGTGGCGCGGCCGGAATTGCCCTGACAGAGCCTTTTGGCGGCAACGCTGCCAGTGTGGGCAATGGCGTGATGGTGGCGCTTCAAGCTAAGGACACCGCGCAGGTGGACCGGCTGCATGCGATCGCGCTGGCGCAAGGCGGCGTCTGTGATGGCCCGCCCGGACCGCGCGGCGAAGGCGGTTTTTATGCCGGCTATTTCCGCGACCTGGATGGCAATAAACTCAACGCCTTTGTCATGGGCGGCTGATCAGCGCGGTTCGTCTTCAATCGGATCAGGCGTTGGATGGCCCGGCGCAGCGGCCCTTGCGCGTTCCTTTCGCTTTTTCAAATTCTCGCGCAGCGCCGCTGCCAAGCGGTAGGCGCGTTCGTCCTTTGGTGACATATGCACAGTATTGACGGTGTCACTTGTATTGACAAGCGCGCGCGCCTCAGACCATAGCCGCGCTCCGCCTCAACACCGGAAAAATGCTGCCGTAGCTCAGTGGTAGAGCGCATCCTTGGTAAGGCTGAGGTCGTGAGTTCAATCCTCACCGGCAGCACCATTTTCTCCCGTACTATCAACAAACTACCCCTCACGGGGCGGCGTTGCCTTCCCGTCGGGTAACTTCACGTTACGGGCACTTTGTGTGTTTGAAGCCGCTTGGCGTAGCGCCTTCACGCGATCAGCCCCGTTCGGCCAGTGCGGTCAGTGCGGTCAGTGCGGTCAGGTCGCTTCGGTCTCTCCGAAGCTGGCAACAGGTATTTCCTCGCCGTTATCGTCTATGACGAGCAGCCACCGTGTGAACGCCGCCCAACCGGAGCTCCAGCGCCCTACCACAGGCCGCCCCGTTGAGATGTTGATGAGTGTCCACTCACGGAAGCTTTGGGGTACCGCGATGAAGGCCTCGGTTCCGGAGACTATGAACATTCCCGAGCGAAAGCTGGTTGTGTGATTGGTGGATGGACTTGCAACGGTTTTGTGCCGGTCTGTTGAGAGCATAATCCTCGTTCAAGGAGACCGACGAGTTGATCAGCTCGATGAGCCGCAAGGGCGATTGCTGGGACAACGCCGTGACCGCGACGCCGTTCGGCTCGCTAAAGGTCGAGCGGCTCGCTAAAGGTCAAACGGCTCGCTAAAGGTCAAGCGGCTCCATGGCCTGCGCTTCGACACGCGACGCCAGGCCAAGGACGAGGTGATGGACTGGATCGCCTTCTACAACCAACGACGGCTTCATTCGACGCTGGGCTATACCAGCCCGATGGCCTTCGAACAAAAATGGCTTATCCAGCAAATGAGCTTGACAGCATAGCCGCGACGTCACGGGAGACATGCAACGAGGGCAAGGTCAAACGACACCACCACCAGGGACACGACCGCAACGATCGTTGACCGGGCCGAGCACCGCAGCAACCTTTTCCCGAGTTAAAAGTCGATGCTGCCCAATGAACTGGTCGGGTGGATGCCCCCTTCGACCCGCGAAGCGGCAGTGGAAGTCTGTGACCCCTTTGCCCCAACGGTAACGAACCCGATCCCAGCGGCGATCAGCAGCCCGCCGATCGCCAAGCCGGCCGGGGGAGCTTCGCCGAGCAGCAATATCGCAACGGGTACTCCCACAGTGGCAGCGACGGCGCCAAGCAGGCTGATATAAACCGGGCCACCGCGCTTTTGCAGGATGAAGAAGATCGCAAACTGCGCAGCAAAGGTCGCGATCTGCGCACCGATCAGCAGCGCGGCGCCCAGTGTCGGCGGAACGCCAAGCGAAAAGCCCGGCACCAACCCGACCACCAGAAGCATTCCGGCGGCCGCAGCGAGCATGATCGCCGCCAGTGCATCCGGCCGAGCGCCCTTGGGCCAGCGCAGCGTCCGGTAAAGATTGCCAATCGCCAGCAGGATGGGTCCGGCGAGTACGGCGATGATCCAGCCGCTCGCACCGCTCGGCGCATTGAGCTTCAGGACCGCGATATAGGCTGCGCCCGCCAGCGCGAGCGCGACGCCGCCTGCCCGGACGATGCTGAACCGCTCGACCCGCAACGCGAGTGCGCCAAGATACGTGAACAGCGGCGGAAAAGCGATCGCCAGCGCGACAAAGCTGACGCCGACATGCGGGATCGCCGAGTAGAACAGCAGATTGGGCGCAGCAAAGCTGACGGTCGCGGCTACCAGCGCATATTCCACCGTCCGCGCATTGAGCTTTGGCAGGTGGCCGCGCGCGAGCGCGAGGCCAAGCAACACGCAGGCCGCGCCCAGGCACGACCATGCGAGAAACGCCACGGGGGACAGGCCAACCCTTGTAGCGAGCTTGGCCAGGATCGTCGACAACGCCAGCAGCGTGCCCGTCGCCAGCAGGCATGACAGTGTGATAGCCTTGGCGTTCAACTGCGCCCCGGTTTACCGGCGCTGGTACCCGGACGGATGATTGACCTTGGCCATATGGGTTCAGTCAACTGGCCACCTACCAAAGTAGGAGCGCCGGACGTGAGGCACGTTTTTCTAACTGCGTTCATTTACGCTTGACCGTATCCTGGCGATATTGCGCACCCACACTCAAAGCCGCAGCGTGCTCGCGGAAGATCTGATTGATCGCAGTGGCTGTGTCCTGTCGTGACCAATCGCCCTGCCATTCCAGCACGACCGGTAGCCAGGTAATCGGGACTGCGCCTGCCTGGACTAGGCGCTGAATCGCTCGCTCATGCGAAACCGCGTCGTAGTCGCCACTGGCGTCGGTCACAACATATACCTCATA
>JBBQAU010000211.1:0-4114 GCA_038316685.1 Sphingomonadales bacterium | reverse complement strand
GCAACAACAATCGCAACCAGCTTTACTATTCGCTCCTCGCCAATATCATCGTGAGTTATTGATGGCACGCATCGCCGCCCTTTCCACCCGGTCGATCGGCTCGCTGCTGTTGCTGCTGGCGTGCCTGCTGCTGCCGGTGGCGATCCTGTATGCCAGCGACGCCGAAAAACCGGTCGCGCGAAAATATGTCGAAGCACCGCCCGCGCCGATGAGCCAGACGGCGGCGCAGGTCGCGAGCAAATCGGACGGCTGTTATTCGTGTCACACGCGGACCGACGAGCCGTCGATGCACGCCTCGCCTGCGGTTATGCTCGGCTGCGCCGATTGCCACGGCGGCAATGCCAGCGTGATCGGCGATCCGTCGCACGGCTTCAAGGATGCTGGCTATGTTGCCGCGCGCGATAAGGCGCACGTCCTGCCCCGCTACCCGCACAGCTGGAATTACCCGAGCTCCGCCAATCCCAAGCGCAGCTACACGCTGCTGAACCGCGAAGCCCCTGAATATATCCGCTTTGTAAACCCCGGCGACTACCGCGTCGCGCGTGAATCCTGCGGCGCTTGTCACATCGAAACGATCGAGGCGGCGGAGCGATCAATCATGGCATCAGGCGCGATGCTGTGGGGTGGCGCTGCCTATAACAACGGCGTTGTCCCGTTCAAGAATTACATCTTTGGCGAGGCCTATACTAGGGACGGGGAGCCCGCGAAGATCGTCTCGCCCGGCACACCACCCGGGACGGTGACGCCGGCACAGCGCAATCGCGGCGCGCTGGAAGCGCTCTACCCGTTGCCAACCTGGCAAGTGATACCGCCGGGCGATATCTTCCGCGTGTTCGAACGCGGCGGGCGCAACATCAGCACGCAGTTTGCCGAAGTCGGCCTGCCCAATTCGACCGGATCGATTCAGCGGCTTGAGGAGCCCGGCCGGCCTGATCTCAAGCAGTCCAACCGTGGCCCCGGCACCGGCCTGCGTGTCGCCATACCTGTACTGAACATCCACAAGACCCGGCTCAATGACCCGTTGATGTGGTTCTTGGGGACCAATGAGCAACCCGGTGATTATCGCGGATCGGGCTGTACCGGTTGTCACGTCATCTATGCCAATGATCGCGAGCCGCGCCACAGCCTGATCTATTCAGAATTTGGCCGCGATGGGCAGAGCGCGACGATCGACCCGACGATTGCCGCAAAAATGGCCGGTGACAGCGCAGGCGAAGGTCACGGCACGGGGGGGGGCGATGCTCAGGGCGCCGGTCATGGCGCCGGTCATGGCGCAGGTCATGGCGCAGGTCATGGCGCCGGGCAGGGTGTCGGTCATGGCGGGCTGGTCCAGCCGGGCATGAAGGAAAGCGGCCACCCGATCCGCCACGCCTTCACCCGGTCGATCCCGACATCGCAGTGCATGACTTGCCACATGCACCAGCCCAACATCTTCCTGAATTCCTATCTCGGCTACACGATGTGGGATTATGAATCCGACGCGCCCGCCATGTGGCCAAAGCAGCAAAAATACCCAACCGCCGCCGAAGTGCGCGAAGTGAATGAGCGCAATCCAGAGGCCGCCGCCGCGCGCGGCAGCTGGGGTGATCCTGAATTTCTGCGCAATGTGTATGATCTCAATCCGCAGCTCAAAGACACGCAGTTCGCCGATTATCACAGCCATGGCTGGAACTTTCGCGGGATTTTCAAGCGCGACCGGGCGGGCAATCTGCTCGATGCAGCGGACAAGATCGTCTCGCCCGACGACCCCGAGAAATGGCGCAAACAGGGCGAAGGCAAGTTCGTGCCGCCCGGCACCAATCCGGGCAAGGCGGTCCATCTGATGGACATCCACGCCGAAAAGGGGTTGCAGTGCGCCGACTGTCATTTCGCGCAGGACAGCCATGGCAATGGCCTGATTTACGGCGAAGTCGCCAACGCGGTCGAGATTGGGTGCAAGGATTGCCACGGCACCGCCGACGCTTATCCAACGCTGCGCACATCCGGCCCGGCGGCAAGCCCCAAGGGCAACGACTTGTCGCTGCTGCGCAATCCCGACGGTCAGCGCCGTTTTGAGTGGATCCCAATCGAAGGCGGACGGCGCAAGCTCGTCCAGCGATCGATCGTCGATTCCAAGATCGAATGGGACATGCATCTGGTCAAGGACAGCGTCGATCCGACCAGCCCCTATTTCAACGCCAAAGCGGCGCGCGCCAAGTTGATGAGCAAAGCCGGTGCCGAGGACGGTAAATTCGGCTTTGGCCCCGGCGTCGCGTCGGCTGACCGGGCACACGGCGAAGACGCGGTTACCTGTTACACCTGCCACTTGAGCTGGACAACGAGCTGCGGGGGCTGCCATTTGCCGATCGAGGCCAATTGGAAATCGACGACGCACCATTTCGAGGAGGAGGAAACGCGTAATTTTGCCACCTATAATCCGCAGGTGGCGCGCGACGATATGTTCCAGCTCGGCAAGGGGATGACCACCAAGGGGAATGTGACCACGCCCGTGCGCAGTACTTCGGCGCTGATCCTGTCCTCCACCAACGTCAATCGTGAGCGAATTTACATTCAACAACCGCCGATCAGCGGCATCGGCTTTTCGAGCCAGGCCTTTGCCCCGCATTTCCCGCACACGGTGCGCACGACCGAGACCAAGACCTGCAGCGATTGCCACTTGTCGCAAAACGACGACAACAACGCGATCATGGCGCAGTTGCTTCTGCTCGGCACAAATTACGTCAATTTCGTCGGGCTGAACGCTTGGACGGGGCTTGCGGGCGGGTTTGCGGCTGTGCGCGTCACTGAATGGGATGAGCCGCAGGCGGTGATCGGTTCTTATCTGCAAAAATATGCTTACCCCGATTATTACCGGCTGCATGTCGAGCAGAACAAGCGCGAGTTGAAGAATTGGGTGCGCGGCAAGACATTCGACAAGCGCTTGTCGGGCGAAACCCAGCCGATCGAGGAATTCACCAATGTTACCAAGGGCACAGCCGATGCGGTGCGGTGCCTGCAGCTGCGCGGCGAATATATGTATGTCGCGGAGGGCAAGGGTGGGTTCCGAGCCTATGACGTCGCGTCGATTGCCAACAAGGGCGTTTCGGAACGCATTTTGTCGGCACCATTCTCCAAGCTTGGCCATGATACGCATATCGGGTCGCCCAATGCGACTTGCGTGGCACTGCCGACCGGTCAACCCATCAATCCGCTGCGTAACACCGCTGATCTGCGCAAAATCAATCAGGAACAAGCGTTCAGCCCGATCTACAGCTATGCGGCAATCACCGACGCTGTCGAGGGTCTGATCCTCGTCAACATCGACACGCTGGCCGACGGTAATTTCCGTAACAATTTCCTGAAGCGCGCGGTGACGTGGAATGATCAGGGGGTGCTGAAGGGTGCGCGCCACATCATTCTGGCGGGCGAGATTGCTTATATCACCGCCGATGTCGGGCTGGTTGTCGTTGATCTTGCCGATCCACTGCATCCAAAACTGGCGGCAGTCCGGCCGCTCAGGGATGCCCGCGCCAGCGCGATCCAGTTCCGCTATCTGTGGGTCACCGATGCCGAGGGGGTGAAGCTGTTCGATGTCACGCAGTTGCGCAATCCGGTGGCGCTGCCAGCAGCAACAATCCCGCTCGGCGATGCCCGCCGCCTCTATCTCGCGCGCACCTATGCCTATATCGCTGCCGGTGCCGACGGGCTTGTCATTGCCGACATTACCAATCCGTTGCGACCAACAATCTATCAGAAGCTGACGTTCGGCGGCCAGTTGAACGACGCGCAGGATGTCATCGTCGGCAGCACCAACGCGTCGTTGTTCGCTTATGTTGCCGATGGCCGCAACGGGCTCAAAGTGTTGCAGCTTACGTCACCCGCCAGCCAGCCCAATTTCTATGGATTTTCGCCCGCGCCCAAACCTGAACTGATTGCCTGGGCGAAGACGTCCTCATCTGCGCTCGCACTATCTAAGGGGCTCGATCGCGATCGTGCGGTCGATGAAACGGGCGGGCAGATCGCGGTATTCGGGCGGCTCGGGTCGCGACCGTTCAATCGGGGCGAGATGGAAAAACTGTTCCTGACGGTCCGGGGCACGCCGTATAAGGTCAGCGACAGCGTTGACATGTCAGCA
>JBBQAU010000210.1:0-4119 GCA_038316685.1 Sphingomonadales bacterium | reverse complement strand
AAGTTTGAATATGAGATGCTGAGAAAGTCGCTTGAGGATAATCGCTTCAACCAACGCGCCTCGGCCGAGGCGCTCGGGCTGAGCTATGACCAGCTGCGTCACGCGTTGCGGCGGCATAATCTGTTGCCGGGCTAAGATTATCGAACGAATCGGTTGCGTCGCTGGGCAGGGATACCCAATTGGACAGGAACGGTTTCGCTATCAACGCATCCCGTCGCGTCGTATTATTGAGGAGTAAATCCAATGGCTTTTGAACTGCCCGCTCTCCCTTATGCCAAGGACGCTCTTGCGCCCGTCATGTCGTCTGAGACATTCGATTTTCACCACGGCAAACATCACAAGGCCTATGTTGATAAAACCAATGGCATGCTCGCCGACAAGGCGCTTGAGGGTGCCAAGCTGACTGACGTAATCAAGGCGGCAAAGGAACGCGGCGACAAGGGCCTGTTTAACAATTCAGCGCAAATCTGGAACCACACGTTTTTCTGGCATTCGCTGACGCCAAATCACGCCGCACCATCAGGTAAACTTGCCGAGATGATCACCGCTGATTTCGGCTCAACCGAGGAACTGGTGAAGCAGTTGGTCGCCGAATCAACCAACCATTTCGCCAGCGGCTGGGGCTGGCTGGTGCTTGATGGCGGCAAGTTGAAGGTCACGTCATTGCACGACGCCGATACGCCAGTGGTGCATGATGGCATGAAGCCGCTGTTGACGATCGATGTTTGGGAGCATGCCTATTACATTGATTATCGCAACGCGCGCCCCGGCTATCTCGAAGCCGTTACCGGCAAGATTCTGAACTGGGAATTTGCATCGCATAACCTTGATGGCGAAGGTGTTAGCCGCGCTGACCAAGGCTGAATTGACGGACCCCGCCGTGCTTTTGCAAGCGACGGCGTGGCGGGGTCAGCCCTCTGGTGGTATCGGGGCAGCCGATGCGGTGTCTGCCCTCATACCATGCCGCACCAGCATGGGTATGTTAGCCATGGCAAATGCCAGGGTCATAGGGATGACGCCCCAAAGTTTATAGCCGACCCAAAAGTCCCAGGAGTTGTTGCGCCACACCAGTTCGTTCAGCACTGCCTGAACGAGAAAAAACCCCGCCCAATTAATCGTGAGCAATCGCCAACCCTGTGGCGTGAGGCCAGGATAGGCGGCTTCAAGCACCATTTGCAGCACGGGGCGCCCCGTGAGGACGCCGAATGAGAGGATACCTGCAAACATCACGTAAATCATCGTAGGCTTGATCTTGATAAAGGTTTCGTCGTGAAAATAGATGGTAAGCCCGCCGAATACGATGACGAGCACGCCCGACATCCACAGCATCGGCGATACCGCGCCTGTCTTCCACCTTGAGATAGCCATGGCGACCATCGTTGCCACCATGAAAGCGATGGTGGCCGTTATGACGCGGTTGAGTTGTTCACCACGCGCAAGGGCGTTGGCTACAAAAAAAACCAGCAGAGGCCCAAAATCGATCGCCATACGCAACAGCGGGTCGGTGTGCGATTTAACAGGTGTGTCAGCCATTGCTTACTCTCTCGACGCCAGCGATGATCCGCGCAACCTCATTGGCGTCGAACGGGCGCAAATCAGACACGCCTTCACCGATTCCAATCGCGTGGATCGGCAAGCCGAACTTTTCGGCGGCGGCAACGAGCACACCGCCACGCGCGGTGCCGTCCAGCTTCGTCATCATCAGCCCCGTAACACCGGCCACTTCTTTAAACACCTCAATTTGGGTAAGGCCATTCTGGCCCGTTGTAGCATCGAGGACGAGCACGACATCATGCGGCGAGCTGGGGTCGATCTTACCGAGCATGCGTTTGATCTTGGCGAGCTCGTCCATCAATTCGCGCTTGTTCTGAAGCCTGCCTGCGGTGTCGACGATCAGCACATCCATCGCCTCCTCAGTCGCTTGTTTGACGGCATCAAAAACAAGACTGGCAGCATCGCCGCCCTCCTTGCCGCTGATGATCGGCACGCCGACCCGATCTGCCCAAGTCTTAAGCTGGCTAATCGCAGCCGCCCGAAACGTATCGCCAGCCGCGAGCATCACCCGATGATGCTGATCGGCGAACAATTTGGCCAGCTTCGCAATTGTTGTGGTCTTGCCTGATCCATTGACGCCGATCACCAATATAACGTGTGGACGATGCGCTTTGTCGATTTCGAGCGGCTTTGCAACGCGTGCCAGAACCTTCTCAATCTCCTCGGCAACGATCACCCTGATGCCAAGTTCCTCCATGTTGCGCTCAAAGCTGCCATCTGCCAGCCGGGCACGGATACGAGCAGCCGTAGCCGGACCAAGGTCTGATGCGATCAGGGCTTCTTCGATGTTGTCCAGCGTTGCCTCATCAAGCCTGGCGGCTGACAATCCAGCAAGATTGCCAATCAGGTGATCCGTTGTCCGCTTGAAGCCGCCAATAAGTCGTTCATGCCAGCTTTTCGTCATGGGATAACACCCGTCAGCATGCCTGCGTCCACACCGGTAATTTGAACGGGCTGGATTGATCCAATCGCAGCTGATCCCTCCCAACGGACATCGGCGAAGTTAGGTGCGTGGCCGCGGGTGCCGGGGCGCTCGACCAAGACCGATTGGGTGGTCCCGATCATCGTGGACAGCCATGCATTTCTGCGATTGAGGGCGGCGGTTCTGAGCATCGCGGCGCGCCTTTTTCGGATCGCTGGATCGACCGGCGGCATGCGAGCAGCAGGGGTTCCCGCGCGCGGGGAAAAGGGGAAGATATGCGCATGCACGATGTCGCAATCGTCAAGCAGCGCAAGCGTGTTGGCGAACATGGCATCAGTCTCGGTGGGGAATCCTGCGATCAGATCAGCGCCAATCGCGGTCTCGGGTCGAGCGGCTTTGATACGCTCTACAATCCGGATCGCATCACGCCGACTATGGCGCCGCTTCATCCGTTTAAGGATCATGTCGTCGCCAGCCTGCAGCGATAAATGCAGGTGCGGCATAAGCCGGTTCTCCCACATTATAAGATTGAGCAAGTGATCATCAATTTCGATGGAATCGAGTGAAGACAGCCGCAGACGGGCGAGATTGGGCACGTCCCTTAACAATCGTTCGACAAGACTGGCAAGCGAGGGCGCCCCGGGCAGGTCCGAGCCATAGCTGGTCAGATCGACGCCCGTCAGGACGATTTCCAGATGCCCCTGTTCAATGATCTCGCTGATCCGCGCCACAACGCTATCTGCCGGCACCGAGCGGCTGTTGCCACGACCAAAAGGGATTATGCAAAATGTGCAGCGATGATCGCAGCCATTTTGAACCTCGACAAAAGCGCGGGCATGGGAAGACAATTGCGCAACGGGATAATCGGCTGTCCGTTGCACGGCCATAATATCTTGCATTACAACGGGCGCTGTACTCGACCATGCTATAGCCGACAATTTTTCGGCATTGCCGATGATCCGATCAACTTCAGGCATGGCGGCGAAACTGTCAGGATCGATTTGCGCGGCGCACCCCGTGACGATCAACTCGGCGGTGGGGTGATCGCGTCTCGCGCGTCTGATGGCGCTGCGGCTTTCATTGACAGCGTTGGTTGTGACAGCACAGGTGTTTACAACGACAATGTTCCGGCCGTTATTTATGGCCTTTATCGCCTCGCTCTCGGCCCGGTTGAGCCGACACCCCAGGCTAATCACTGTTGGCTCAGTCACAGCCGGTCCGATAGGTTCGTAACATTGGTTTTGATCTAGGGGCGCAAGTTAGCGAAGTCCATCTTATGGCTGCGCATCAGCAAAGTTCAGCGGACACGCTGGGAAGCCAGCGACATGCCCGACTCAGCGCAAACCGAGCCCGGATCGATCTCAGCGGAGCAGAGCAAACGCCGTTCAGCCAGAAAACGCCGCGTGTTTGGGCCGCTCATTGGCAGGCCATACAAATATCCTTGACCCTTTTCACATCCCAAACTGCGCAGCCGTGCTTCGATCGCGGCGTCCTTGATGCCTTCCGCCGTCACTGCAATGTTGAGGCTTTCGCCAAGTTTTATGATCGCGCTGACAATCGCTGCACTGTCTGCGCTCTCGTTGAGCGCAGCAACGAAGCTCCGATCAATCTTGATGCGATCAAACGGCAGTGCCCGCAGATGC
>JBBQAU010000209.1:0-4167 GCA_038316685.1 Sphingomonadales bacterium | reverse complement strand
CGGGTGGTCGATTTGATGTCGCAACGACGGTCAATCCACGCGCCCACATCGCGGTAAACAGCCGCGACAGGAGCATCGCGTCGGCGGAGTTATTGACCACCATCTCGTCAAACGCGATCAGCCGCGCTTCGCCAACCATCGCGGTCGCCACCGGCACGATCGGATCCCCCAATTCCTTCTTGCGCTCCTCAGCCAGACGTTGGTGGACCTCAATCATGAATTCGTGGAAATGGACGCGGCGTTTGCGACGAATATCAACGCACGAAAAAAACAGGTCCATCAGCATCGATTTGCCGCGTCCTACCCCGCCCCAAAGATAGATGCCGCGCGGAGGATCAGGGAGTCGCCCCAGGGCGCGCCACAGCACCGAGCCGCGCTTCGGCGTCGCCTCAAGCTCAGTCGCAAGAGCGGCGAGCGAAAGGGCAGCGGCAGCCTGATCCGGATCGCGCTTCAGTTCGCCTGCTGCAACCAGCGCGTTGTAACGATCCAGAACGAAAGTCATGACCGCTTGGTCGGCTTGCGGATCGTACCTGAAAAGCTTGCGATCCGCTCATCACCCTGGACAATTAATCCGCGCAGAAACAGCAACCGGCCCGTTTCCTTGAGCATTTCAACCTGCGCTTCGAGCACCAAGTCAGCCGTTCCTGCACCAATAAACTGCACCGACAGATCAAGCGTCACCGCCGTCCCTGCCTCGATCAACCCGAACCCGCGCGACGCCGCGAACAGCGCAATATCGATAAAACCAAGCAACGCACCACCATGAATCCGACCGCTCAAATTGGTGTGCACGCGCTGCGGTGTCATCCGCACCAGCGCCATCTTCCCATCGACCTTGAGCAGAAACGGCCCAAACAGGCTGTTAAATCGCGTCGGATCAACAAGGTCCCACGTCATCCACCCGGGATGATCAGGCGACTCGCGATAAATGAATGCAGGCGTCGTGTCAGTCAAACCCATCCCGTTTCGACATGGCTCAGACCGCCCGTTCGACTTCCATCTTTTTGATTTCGGCAATCGCCTTGGCCGGGTTTAACCCCTTGGGGCAGACATTGGCACAGTTCATGATCGTATGGCAGCGATAGAGCCGGAACGGATCCTCAAGCTCGTCAAGCCGCTCCCCGGTCATTTCATCGCGGCTGTCGGCCAGCCAGCGATAGGCCTGCAACAGGATCGCGGGGCCAAGGAACTTGTCGCTGTTCCACCAATAACTGGGGCAGCTCGCCGAGCAGCAGGCGCACATGATGCACTCGTACAGGCCGTCAAGCTTTGCGCGATCTTCCGGGCTCTGCAGCCGCTCCTTGCCCGAAGGCGGCGGCGTTACAGTCTGCAGCCACGGCTTGATCGAGGCATATTGTGCATAAAAATGCGTGAAATCAGGCACAAGGTCCTTGATGACCTCCATATGCGGCAGCGGCGTGATGCGGATATCGCCCTTCACATCCTCAATCGCTTTGGTGCAAGCAAGCGTGTTGGTGCCATCAATATTCATTGAGCATGAACCGCAAATCCCCTCGCGGCACGACCGGCGGAACGTGAGCGAGGAATCCTGCTCAGCCTTCATCTTGATCAGCGCATCAAGCACCATCGGGCCACACTCGTCGAGATTGATCTCAAATGTGTCGTAGTGCGGATTCTCGCCTGCATCAGGATCATAGCGATAGACCTTGAATTTCTTGATGCGCCCATCCGCTCCCATTGCCTTGTGGACCTTGCCCTCAGACTTGGGCTTGCTATTCTTGGGCAGGAAAAACTCGGCCATCGCTCACATCGTCCTATCATCGGCACCACAGATTTTGCCCACAGCGCTTAAGTGGCGATACATGAGCCGATGCTGCGCCGCAAACATTTGTGCGGGGTAAAATGCAGCGATCGCTTGCCCGTCACCCCCGCTGCCATCAAGCCAGCCACTTTGAACCAGCGTTCTTTCAACAGCAATACAGCATGCGCCTCACCGCCCTGCCAGCATCGATACCGCTGGCTTGCCCACCGGATCGGTCGCCAACTTTGGCGTGCGGCGATCAAGCGCGGCGAGCCAGGTATGCGCGCGCTCGCCGATCAACGATTGCGGCATTGAGGGGGTAAGCTTTCCTCCGCCCTCCCAGCCTGCAATCAGGCGATTTGCCTCAGCACTAGCCGCCGCGAGCGGTTGGGGTTTGCGCAGCGCATGATTGATCAAAGCGTCACCAAAGAACGTCCAGTCATTATCCGATTGGCAGCCAAAGGAGGTGCGATCCCCCGATGACGCCGTTACCACCGCCGATTCAGAACCAGCGAGCGCGGGCACATATATCCCGGAGAAGCAGGCGCTGACGATCACCAGGCGCCGCTTGATCCCAAGCACCTCGAGCATCGCGGCCATCCGGGTGGGTGAGATGATGCCAAAACCCTGATCGCCGTCATTATAGACAATTCCGATCGGCGCGCCGTGGCTGGTCGTGTAAAGGATCAACGCGTCTTCTGCCGGGTCCATGAGTTCGGCAATCCGCGCCAGCGCGAGAGTCAGATTTTCAGGCGATCCGCGCGGGAACGCGCTTGGTGCTGATCCATCACTCCCCGCAAGCAGGATGGAGCGACCCGCAGCGTCGTAACGCCGGGTGAGAACCTTGCCCGCCTCGCGCGCCTCTCGACCGAATACCGGATCACTATCAAGCGCGATTGAGACGACATAGGCGTCAACCACCCCTTTGCGCTGCGGCAACAACCCGGCAAGCGCGCGGTCCATCCGGCGATGCTCGGCGAGTTCTGCCGCAGGACTGCGATCCCGTTCCACCTGCATCCCGCCATCGGCATAGCGTGCAGCGACGTCTGCAGGCATTACGCGAAACAGTGGCGACGGCTCGGTATGTTGAGGCGGCTGATAGGGGTCGGTTTGCTGCGCAGGGGTAGAAGCCGATGCACCGATCAGCAGCAGTGTCAGCAATGATACAAACTGCACGCGCGCCATCTAAAACTCCCCGGATCCATCCGACATTCGCGGCAGGCCGGGGGCGAAGTCAATGGCTGCATGTTTTGGCATCGAAATTATACAATGTTCGCCTTATATCGGGCAGGCGATGGTCGATTTCGATACCGCCAAAAGTCCCGCCGACAAGGCCAAGCACGGGATCGATTGCGTCGCGGCGCAGGCGTTGTGGTTGGACGGGCTGGCGCTTCGCGTGCAAGTGCCACGACCTGTTCTAATCGAGACGCGACGGCTGGTGATTAGGAGGATTGGCTGGAGGCGGCGGGTTAGAATTTCGCCTTGATGCCCGCCTGTTTTAGGATCGCGTTGGCGGTGAATCGCTTTCGCGTAGCGGCGTCCACCGTGAAGATCAGGTTCGTGATCGGGCTAAACCAGATTTAGTGATCGCCGTTGTCATTGCGAACAAAGCGGCAATCATGATCGGGCAATATGCGCTTCAGATCGCGGCCATAGTAATTGAGCATCAGGCGGCGACCGGTGTGGTGCTTTCGTGAAAGGCCACCAATCGCAGCGAATGGGGCCATTGCGGCGGTCTTCGGGGATGTGCCCCGCCTTGTCGATGAGGAGCTCAGGCATAACCGCCATCGCGCGATCCCGCAGATGTTCCAGCGTGTCACCCTCCGTCACCAGGCCCGGCACGTCGCAATCGAACGTGTGCCAGATTTGGGCTTCGGGATCATAGGCCGCGTGCAGGGTCCACAGCGTCATCGAATTCTCCGTCGATCGCTGTCAACGTTCAAAAACTAATCGATCCAACTTGCTTGAACGGGGCAGTTGCAATGAAAAGTCCAACAG
The DNA here is from genome assembly GCA_038316685.1 of Sphingomonadales bacterium. Taxonomy (GTDB): domain Bacteria; phylum Pseudomonadota; class Alphaproteobacteria; order Sphingomonadales; family Sphingomonadaceae; genus Sphingomonas. The sequence continues at coordinate 407 of JBBQAU010000209.1, read as the reverse complement.
CCGTGGCGCTCTATCACCGCAACCCGATAATCTTCCAGGCCACCGTTCATCGTCGTCTTCGAGATCAACCAAATCCCCGAATCGCGAGACAGCTGGCATCATTTTTGACGCAATCCACGCTATTGAAGCGAAAATTCAACCTGATACATCAATAAACCCGCTTCTTCGGCTTGATATACTCGATATCGTCCGTCAGCGTGTAGTCATGCACCGGGCGGTAATCGATGGCGACTTTGCCCGCTTTCCCGCCCCAGGCGTCAAAGGTCGCGATGGTGTGTTTCATCCAGTTTGCGTCGTCGCGGTTTGGGAAATCCTCGTTCACATGCGCGCCGCGTGATTCCTGGCGGTTGGCAGCGGAGTTGACCGTGACGACCGCTTGCGCGAGCAAATTGTCGAGCTCAAGCGTT
>JBBQAU010000208.1:0-4172 GCA_038316685.1 Sphingomonadales bacterium | reverse complement strand
TCAATATCTTCGGGTGGAAAATAATAGCTGGGCGGATGGCTCGTCTCCAATGTGCGAACGCCGCGCCTTGTTTCGGCGAGAACGCGCCCGTCCCATTCGATCCGAAGCAACGATGGCGTCTGTTCAGCAATTGCGGGCCGAGGGAATTGCCAAACGCTCTCTTGGCCGGGCGCAACCGGATCAGCTTTAGGACGAAACATCGACACCTCCCTAGAATCTACGCAGCCCGCTCACCGTTAAGCGGGCGGCGGCACCAGCCCGATCAACTTCATAAGCACCGCCTGCCCCAACATCGCAGCCAGCCAAAAAGCACAATCGCCAAGGATCGACCGAAGCGGCATGCTGCGAAATTGTTGAGTCAGTATTACGATTGGCAGAGCAAACCCCGCCCAGATCACCACCGCACTGGCCGTCGCCATAACCCATGGGCTCGCCTTGTCAGGGGCAAGAATAAGCGCACCCGCCAGAATGGAGGCCAACCAGAACATCCCGAGCGCCGCGACAATCACACCGCTGGCGCGCAACCTTTCCACACCTGCCAGCCGCGCATACCCCCACCCAAGCGCCAGCCCGAATAACGTGGCGAGACCAATCGGCAAAATGTTCAGCAGAATATAAATCATCTGGCATCCCGGAGAGGCAGGAAATGCTTTGTTCAAGCGAAAGAAGCATAACGCCTTCTTCCGCGCGCGTCATCGCCGCAGATTGGGTTGCTGCCAGCATTAATCGATAATCACGAACTCAAAGACGACACCCCCTGGCCCCACCCAAGCGTGACAAACCCAACCGTCCGGTCTAAACCCGTCACCGAACTGAAACACCATCCGAAAGCACCCAAAAATTGACCGACGAGACGCTGCTCGCCGACCCTTCTGACGTTACGCCGATCTCGATCGTTGACGAGATGCGGTCGAGCTATCTTGATTATGCGATGAGCGTCATCGTCGCACGCGCGCTGCCTGATGTGCGTGACGGGTTGAAGCCGGTGCATCGCCGCATACTCTATGCCAGCCAGGAGGGTGGCTTCGTCCCTGGCAAGCCTTATCGTAAATGCGCCAAGATCGTCGGCGACGTGATGGGCAATTATCACCCGCATGGCGACAGCTCAATCTATATGGCGCTGGCGCGGCTCGCGCAGGATTGGGCGATGCGCGTGACCCTGATGGACGGCCAAGGCAATTTCGGGTCGATGGACCCCGATATGCCCGCCTCAATGCGCTATACCGAGGCGCGGCTGACCAAGGCGGCGATGACGCTGCTTGGCGATATCGACAAGGACACGGTCGATTTTGCGGATAATTATGACGGCTCCCGTCGCGAGCCAACGGTGCTGCCGGCCCGCTTCCCCAACATCCTGGTCAATGGCGCAGGCGGGATTGCGGTTGGCATGGCGACCAACATTCCGCCGCATAATCTGGGTGAAGTTGTTGATGCGTGTCTGGCGCATATCGACCGTGCGGTATCAGGCGGTGATCCGCTGACGATTGAAGAACTGATGGAGATCATCCCCGGTCCTGATTTCCCGACAGGTGCGATCATCCTCGGGCGCGCGGGTTGTCGCGGTGCCTATGCCGAGGGGCGCGGATCGATCATCGTGCGATCGCGCTATGTCGTTGAGGAAGGGCGCGGCGACAAGCGCTCAATCGTGCTCACCGAAATCCCCTATCAGACCGGCAAGAACGGCCTGGTTGAGAAGATCGCCGAGGCCGCAAAGGACAAACGCGTCGAAGGCATCAGTGATATTCGCGACGAGTCGAACCGCCTGGGCGTTCGCATCGTCATCGATCTGAAGCGCGATGCCACGCCCGAAGTGGTGCTCAATCAGCTGTGGCGGCACACGCCAGCGCAATCGAGCTTTCCTGCAAACATGCTCGCGATCCGGGGTGGGCGGCCCGAAACGCTTAATCTGCGCGACATCATTGATGCCTTCATCAAGTTCCGCGAAGAGGTCATCACGCGGCGCTCAAAATTTGAGCTGCTAAAGGCGCGGGAGCGGGCGCATATCTTGCTCGGCCTGGTGATCGCGGTCACCAATATGGATGAGGTGGTGAAGATCATCCGGGGTTCCGCTAACCCCGCCATTGCGCGTGCGGCGCTGTCTGCGCGGGAATGGCCGGTGGCAGAGATCCTGCCCTATATTCGGCTGGTCGAAGCGGTTGAGGATGAAGTTGAGGGCGAGACTTACAAACTTTCCGACATCCAGGTTCGCGCGATTCTTGACCTGCGTTTGCACCGGTTGACCGCCCTTGGACGTGACGAAATCGGAGGCGAACTCAAAACTTTAGCTGAATCCATCACGGGTCTGCTCGCGATCCTTGGCGACAGGGTTAGGCTGTTCGCTGTGATGCGCGATGAGCTGGTCGAGGTCCGCGCCGCCTTTGCCACCCCGCGCCGTACCGAGATTGCAGCAGCCGCCGACGGGATTGATGACGAAGACCTGATTGAGCGCGAGGAGATGGTCGTCACCGTCACCATGCAGGGCTATATCAAGCGCACCACGCTCGACACGTTCCGCGCGCAGCGGCGGGGCGGCAAGGGGCGTGCGGGCATGGCGACCAAGGACGAGGATATCGTCACTGAACTGTTCGTCACAAGCACGCACACGCCCGTGCTGTTCTTCTCCAACCACGGCAAGGTTTACCGGATGAAGGTCTGGAAACTGCCCGAGGGCGGTGCCGCGACGCGCGGACGACCGATGGTCAATCTGCTGCCGCTGGCGGAGGGCGAGAAGATTTCCACCGTGCTCGCACTGCCCGAGGATGAGGCGGAATGGGCGCGGCTGCACGTTATGTTTGCGACTGCGAAAGGGAATGTCCGCCGTAATTCGATGGATGCGTTCACCAACGTGCCGTCGAACGGCAAGATTGCAATGAAGTTTGAAGGCGATGATGCCGATGATCGCCTGATCGGTGTCGCCTTGCTTGATGAGGCGGACGACGTGCTGCTCGCGACGCGCGCGGGCAAGGCGATCCGCTTCGCAGGGGACGATGTCCGCGAATTCCAAAGCCGCAATTCGACCGGTGTGCGCGGCGTCGCGATGAAGGATGGCGATGAGGTGATGTCGCTATCGATCCTCCACCGCGTCGGCGCGAGCCCTGAAGAGCGCGAGGATTATCTTCGCTTTGCTCCGTGGAAGCCCGATCGCGACGGCGAGCCGACCATGGACGCCGCCCGTTTTGAAGAGCTTGTCGCGCGCGAGCAATTTATCCTAACCGTCTGCGCCAATGGTTATGGCAAGTTGTCTTCGGCCTATGAATATCGCCGCACGGGTCGCGGTGGTCAGGGGATTACTAATATCGACAATATCGCCCGAAACGGTCCCGTCGTCGCCAGCTTCCCCGCTGCCAAGACTGACGAACTGATGCTGGTAACGGATCAGGCCAAACTGATCCGCATGCCGCTCAATTCAATGCGCGTCATTGGCCGCAATTCGGCGGGCGTGAAGTTGTTCGACGTCGGCAAGGACGAACTCGTCGTCAGCGCTGCGCGGATTACCGAGAGCGAGGATGAACCGAGCGAGGAGGCCGAAGTCGAAGCCGAAATCGCAACCGAAACGGCTCCAGAGGCGCCTGAAGCAACGCCTGAGGTATGAGGACACCCGTCGCCTACAAGGTGCTGACGTCTGAACAGATGATATTGCTTGAGGCAGAGGGCGGCTTCGCGGGCGCGCCGATTGATCTCACGGATGGCTATATCCACTTGTCCACCCATGCCCAGCTGACCGAAACAGTCGACAAGCATTTTGCCGGACAAACCGGGTTATGGATCGCCGCTGTCGATCTTGAGGCACTGGGCGATGTGGTGAAGTGGGAAGCATCACGCGGCGACCAGCTTTTTCCGCACATTTACGCCCCGCTGCCCCTGTCTGCCGTGCTCGCTTATGGCGAATTGGCTCGCGACGGTGACGGACAGGTTACGCTCCCCGTGGCGGGCTGATCAAATTGCCCGTTTTACCCGGTCAGCCATATTCCCTTTTTCGCTGATCGGCGGCATAGTCGTTTTTGGGGGCCACTACCTAAGGATTCGCCGGTTGTGACCATTGACCCAGAATTGCAGACCGAAATCGACGCCACCATTGCCGCCAGGCGCGCAGCCGGAGCATCAGTTGATCCGCATGAGATTTCCATCGAATTGACCCGTAAATGGGAAGAACCCGTCGGTCGCGGATCGGG
>JBBQAU010000207.1:0-4185 GCA_038316685.1 Sphingomonadales bacterium | reverse complement strand
AAAACGGGCGAAGTCGCGCGGAACTGGGTTAATCCCTGGACTGGGGAAACCCTTCCGGTCGGCCATATCGCTAATGATCCCGTTAATGGCCGCCCAAGCTTCCCGATCGGGGCTGATGGCAAGCCCTACACCGTCAGCATTCAGCGGATGGGCGAATGGCTGCAGATGCCAGTTGAGGTTCCGCTCTTCTACGAAAATCCGCTGGGGGGCGAGTATCAGGATTATGTCGGCAACAAATATCACGCGATGGAAATTTTTGATTTTGCGGTTCGCGCCGATGAAATTCTCGACACCAAAAATCCAACCGCCTACCCGTCCGTTTCCTGGGTCCGCATTTCGGATTGGATGCCGTGGATGAAGATGCGCGGACGCCACGGCAACATTGTGTTTAACGCAATGGGCGCAAAATTGAGGAGTTTTGACGAACTGCCCAAGGTTCTGAAGGACGAGATCGCAACAAATTATCCCGCCTGGACTTCGCCACCTCCGGGCGACGATACCCGCCCGAATGAGACGACTTGGACAGTGTTCAAAAAGCGGATCGATGCGGCGCGCAAAGCGGCGAAATAGAAGGACCCTACGCCTCGGCGGCGCCGACCGATTCGTTCGATTGATCCGTCAGGGCTTGGGCGGCGTGAACAGCGCGTCGTCAATGGCGGCATTCACTTTCGTGTCCGTCCAGAATACCTCATTGGCCTTCACGCCATTATAATAGAGCGTGACATGGCGCGCTTGCAGCCAACGAGGGTTGGTGAGGGTGATGAAGTCATCATAAGTGCGCAAATGCCAACCGCGTGACGTGGCAAAGCCCATCGTGCGAATCGCAAAGCTCGATTGATCGATCCCGAACAGCGTTGCGCCACCTTGCGGGTCGGTCAGCCGGACCATGTAGATATTATGCAATCCTATGCTGTCGTCGGGCACCCGCTCTGCCTTAAATCCTGGGTCGGTCGCATGCCTTATGATGCCAAAGCCAAAATTCGTGGCCCAGAATGCGTCAGCCTCTGCCTTGGGGATGATGCCGCGTTCATTCCAGGTCGTTGTCCCGTCAAATCCGACGGTGAACATCGGTTTGCCGCCTGATTTAGCGATAATCCGGACCTTTCCCTCTGCGCTGTGCGAGGCGGATCGAACGGGATCATAGACCCGCCACATGGCATATTCATCAGCGCGGGAACGTATTTCGGCGCTGGCCGGGCCATAGAAAATGGCATGACCGGATAGGATCAATGTTTTCGCTTTTGCCCAGGCTTCACCACCTGCGGCCTCGGTGGCCTTGGCGAGGATTGTAGGTCCGTCAGGCGCTAATTTGGGTGCTTGCTGAGCCGTCGCTGGGGTTAAACTCATCGTCAATGAAATCAATAACATTGCCCGATACATCATCGCCTCACGCTCCAAAAAAACAAGGCCCTCCGCCGGATCGCCGGCGGAGGGCCAGTTACTTCCAATCCCCAATAGGATCAGAAGTTGAACGTGCCTTCAACGCCGAGAGTCCGGCCGCGACGCAAGGCACCAAAGAAGGCGCGCGGCGCGCCCGTCTCGACCTGCGCTGGGCGGCCATCAAATGTGACGGTTGCCGCGGGTGGCAAGGCAACAGTGCCTGAACCAAAGCGGAAATCGAACCAGCGCGTAGCGAGCGGAACCGCCCCCTCGTCGGTCAGGTTTCTTGCAAATGCAGCGAGCGTAAACTGACCATTGCGGATACCGATGCGCCCGTTGAGGAGGAAGGCATCACCGACCAGAGCCAAATTATCAACCTGGACTGCCTTGCTCGATTCATAGCTGAAGTTAACGTTTGACCACATCGACAGGCCACCACGCAACGGCACGGTGTAGGTCGCGTTGCCGTTTAACGTCAGCGGCGATCCTAGTGGAAGGCGGTTTCCAGTGATGTCGCAAAGCGGCAGCGCCACAGCATTTGGATTGCGCGTGTCAAAGTTGGGCCGAAGCCCACCCGAATTGAGCGTGAATTGATCCGAGTCGCAACCCCTGGTGAAGCGCGCATCGACATAGGAAACCCCAAAGCCAACATTCAGTCGGTCGGTTGGCGCTGCCTGAACCTCGAGTTCAAAACCCGTTGATCGCGCATTGCCCTGATTGGTGACGATTGAGTTGATCGCGCCAATGCCGCTCGGATTAGGAATGGCGGTTGTCAGTTGGACATCGGTCAACTCGGTTGTGAAAACGGTTGCTGATACACGGACACGGTTATCGAGCATGCCAAACTTGGTGCCCAGTTCGAAGCCCTTTGATCGCTCTGCCAGGTAATTGATGAGATCTTGCCCCGTCTGCGTCGTCGCTATGACGCCCGCCCCACCGTTGAAGCCGCTGGGCTTGCGACCCTGAGCGTAGATCAAATAGAATAGTGCGCCGCCAGGGGTGGTATAATTAATCGTGAAGCGCGGATCGATGCCCGTGTCCTTGTTGATCGCGCGGCAATTGGCGGAAGTAAAGGCGCCAAAGGCGTTAGCCGTGCCTTGAAAGCCTGCGCAGAACAGCGGCGGCGCAGCCAAATCAAGCGACCTGCGCGTTTCCTCCGCGTAACGGACTTCGCCCGTGATCGATAGATTTTTGGTGATGTCCGCCGTGATCAGCGCGAAAACCGCCTTATTCTCAAGCTCATTGAGGCTGGAACCTGGCCGGCCAACGGCCTCCCCGAGGATCGGATTAGCAAACGTCAGCTCCTGCCCAGTTGTCCGCTGCTTGAAGTAATAGCCCCCCAATATGGCGCGGACAGGCCAGCTGACAGGGCTCGCGATGCGAATTTCCTGGCTGAGATCATAGCCAAAATTGCGGGTTGTGTTGGCAAAAGCTGGCTCGGTCGTTCTTGGATTGGGAATGGTACCGCCAATTGCCGGGTTGGTGCTCAGATAGAAAAAAGCTTCGCTGTGATCTGAATCAGTGCCAAACCGGTTTGAATTTTCACGGTAGCCAGTGAGGCTCGAAAAGACGAAGCCCGATCCCCCGATGTCATAGTCAAGAACCGCCGACAGATAGATTTGGCTGTTCTCGACGCCGTCAAAGGCAGTCCCGTCAAAGTTTCCAGCAATTGGCTGCGTCGCAAAAGCCGGTGGCGGGCCAGCAAAGCCCGGAATAGTTACAGGAACGGCATCGGTGTTCAGCCGCACCCCGTTAGGCTGGGGCCGGATCGTGCCGCAGAAATATTGGTTGGTGTTGGTTGAGGCACCGAGCGTGGCCGGGACGAAGGGCAATACGCTAGATACCGTCCGAAACCGCGGTGATCGGAATCCGGTTGAGCAGTTATTTTCGGCTGCCCCCTGTAGGAATATGGCCAGAGGTCCGTCGCGGTTATACTGGTATTGCCCGCGCAACCGCAGCGAGAAATCATCATTGGGGGTGAAGTTCAGCAAACCATAGAAGGATTCGGTGCGCTCGTTCCCGACTTTGCGACCCGTGAGCTGGTTATTAAATTGTCCGCCATATTGATAGTGGCGACCACCGACGCGGAAGCCGAGCACACCTGGAACAATCTGGCCCGAGGCGGAAACCGAAACCGCATATTCGCCAAATTGCGCAGCTGATGCGCGGCCTTGAATGGTGAACTTCTCGGTCGGGTTCTTGGTGACAAAGTTGATCGCGCCGGCATAGGTGTTACGACCATAAAGCGCCGATTGCGGACCCTTGACTACTTCCACCCGCTGAAGCGATTCAGGATCAAAGCCCTGAATGTCGCCCTGATAGTAAATGCCGTCGACAAAATAGGCAGCACCCGATTCTACGCCAAACTGAACATTGGCGAGCACATTTGACTGACCACGGATGACAGGGCGATCCGAGGTGCGACCGAATGCCTGACTAAAGCTGAGGCCGGTAGTTTGCTTGGCAAAGTCATCAATGCTGTTCAGACCAAGCGTACGGATCTTGGCTTCGGACACGACCGAAACAGAAACCGGTGCCCTGCTCAGCGTTTCCTCGATCTTGCGGGCAGTGATGACAATATCTTCGACGCCATTTTGCGTATCGGCGGTCGTCGCCACAGGGGTCGGTGCGGCATTGGATTGCGCAAGTGCGACCCCAGGCGTCATCGCCGTCGCTGCTAGCAGCGCCATCTTTGTCAATACGCGCATCAGATATCTCCCCTAAAAAGCTAAGCCCTGTGCATTCAAACTTTCATTGCATGGCAAATTTGTCCAGACAAATTTTGCCAATGCGTCGTTGAGTCGG
>JBBQAU010000206.1:0-4195 GCA_038316685.1 Sphingomonadales bacterium | reverse complement strand
CGGGATCAACGCTGGTGCTGCGGTCGCGGTGTAATCGCGGATCGTCTGAAGCAGAACGTCTTCCTTGATCGGCTTGCTAAGATAGGCGGTGCAGCCCGCCGCAAGGCACGTCTCACGATCCCCCTTTAAGGCAGATGCGGTGAGCGCGATAATCGGGGTCGGCGGCCTGTTATTGGCCTTTTCCCAGGCGCGGATCAGGCGCGTAGCGGCCAGCCCGTCCATGCCGGGCATCTGCCGGTCCATCAAAACAAGATCATAATGGCCCGCGATAAACAGCTCGCAAGCCACATCGCCGGTCTCTGCCACGGTGACCTCATAGGGTGTCGCCTCCAGATAGGCCAAGGCGATCGTGATATTGTCTGGCGAATCCTCCGCCATCAAAATCCGCAATGCGGGCAACGGCAGATCAGGCCCGGAAGGAACCGGTGCCGCTATTGGACGGCTGGCGGCCAGCCAAACCTCAAAAGGCACGGCAAAGGCAAACACGCTGCCCTTGTCGATATCGCTTTGGACCCAGATATGCCCGCCCATCAGCTCGACCAGCCGACGAGAGATCGTCAGCCCCAGTCCCGATCCTCCAAAACGGCGCGTGGTGGACGAATCCGCCTGAGTGAAACGCTCAAAGATTTGTGCCTGCTTTTCCTCTGGAATGCCGATGCCCGTATCCGTCACGGTGAACCGCAATGCGGTAGGCACCGATGCTTCCTGATGGGATTCAACCGTCAGACTGACCCCGCCAGTCTGGGTGAATTTGATCGCGTTGCCGAGCAGGTTGAGCAGCACCTGCCGCAACCGCGTGGGATCACCAATCAGGTCGTTGCTGACGCCCGGCGCGATCGTGTAGCTCAGCCGCAGTTTCTTCTCCTGCGCACGCGGGGCCACCATTTCGATCACCTTTTCCAGATGGTCGCTGAGCAAAAACCCGGTGCGCTCCAAATCGAGTTGCGATGCCTCAACCTTGGAGAGATCGAGAATGTCGTTGATCAGGTTGAGCAAATTATCGCCCGACCGGCGAAATATCTGCACGAACTTGTCCTGTTCCGGCGTCAGCTCGGTTTTGGCCAGTAAATCGGCGATGCCCATGATTGCGTTCATCGGGGTCCGGATTTCGTGGCTCATGCTTGCCAGAAAATCGGATTTGGTGCGGCTGGCGCTTTCGGCATCGGCTTTTGCCTGCTGGAGTTCGGCCTCCACACGCTTGCGCTCGGTAACGTCGCGGGCGGCAGCGAACACCCCCTGGAGCTTGCGATTACGATCGTAAAACGTTGTAGCGTTATACGAAACGACGGTTTGCTTGCCATCGCGTGCACGCGCCGTCAGTTCATAATCAGTCACGGATTTTTCGCTCAGCACGCGGTTGATGCCCGCTTCAGCGCGGTCCGGATCGGTAAAACAATCCTTGAACGGCGCGCCGATCAACTCATCGCGGGTGCAGCCGGTCAGTGCCTCCATTTGCTTGTTTACGTCGGTGATGATGCCGGCAGGATCGGTCGTCATCAGCGCGTCGATGTTCGATTCAATCAGCGACCGGGTGTAGAATTGCTGGTCGCGCAGCCGCTGGTCCGACTTTTTCTGCTCCTCCTCCACCTCTTTGCGCGCGGTGTTATCAGTCCCGATCAGCAGATAGCCAATAATTGCATCCTGCACGTCACGCAGCGCGGTGACGGAGACCACTGCCGGAAAGCGGGTGCCATCCTTACGGATATAGGTCAGCTCATAAATATCCTCGATCCCGCGGGATGCCTTGAACACCAAAGCTTCAAATCCTGGCGTGATCGGCGTTGACAGCTCGCCGCTCAGCGCTTCTGCGCGGGAGATTAGTTCCTGCGGGTCGGAGATATCGGCAGGCGTGATCTTGTTCATCACTTCAGCGGCGGTGTAGCCCAACATGCGCTCTGCACCGACGTTGAAAATCTGGATCACGCCCTTCGCGTCCGTCGCGATGCTGGAGAAATTGGCACTGTTAAAGATGGCGCTTTGCAATGCACCAGCTTTCAAAAGCGCTTCTTCCGCCTCTTTGCGCGCGGTATTGTCGGTGCCGATCAGCAAATAGCCAATGATCAGATCCTGCGCATCGCGGAGCGCCGTAACCGATACGACCGCCGGGAACCGGGTTCCATCCTTTCGGATATAGGTCAGTTCATAAATATCTTCGATCCCGCGTGATGCCTTGAACACCAAAGCCTCAAAGCCGGGGGTTATTGGCGTCGCTAGTTCGGCGCTGAGCGCTTGCGCGCGGGCGATGAGCTCCTGCGGGTCGGAGATGTCGGCTGGCGTGATGGTATTTATCACTTCGGCGGCGGTGTAGCCAAGCATGCGCTCTGCACCGACGTTGAAAATCTGGATCACGCCCTTGGCGTCAGTCGCGATGCTGGAGAAGTTAGCGCTTTTAAAGATTGCGCTTTGCAGCGCGTCTGCCTTGACGATCGATTCTTCGGTTTGACCGTGCGGCGCCTGCTCCCGCGATGTGGCAGAGGCGGGAGATGGGGTATTTGTGGTGTCTAGAATGGAGATCGGCTTGTCCTGACCTGAACGCGTACCATTTTATTACCCTTCTTGTGGGGCTTTCAGTGAAGAATTTTGTGGATCGACGCTTCGAGTTGTTCGGGAGAATAGGGCTTTTGGAGAAACCGGCCGCCGTTGACGAACCGATCCGTCATTTCTGACGTGAGCGGGGTGCCAGATGTGTAAAGAACGGGGAGCCGCGGCCGAAGCGCGACTGCCTTATTAGCGACATCATAACCGCCAAGCGCCAGATGATTCAGCCGAATGTCAACAAACAGCGCGTTGATAACGCCCAACGCCGACAAATGCACAAGCGCCTCGCCAAAGTCGCAGGCGAGAAGCGAATCATGGCCAAGATCCTCCATCACCCACGCCGCATTCTGTTGAATAAACTTCTCATCTTCAACAATGAGGATAACCGCCATCAGGACGTGACCGGTTCGGTATCTCGCATTTAATGACCCCTGTGCGCCTGACAGTTTTTGACGCGACGTATCAACTGACGTCTGTCGAAAAGGTTCCACGGCATTGTGGAAAATACCAGATTGATCGCGGATCACGGTATTTGTCAATCGGATCGGACCGTTGATTTGCAGCAAGTTAGCCTATTATGACGGCGCGCGCTGCGCTCGCAACCGGCAAAGCCCCGGCTTGGGCACAAAGCGAATTGATAATGAGCGCACTTCGCGACAGGCATTACGAGCCATAGCTTGCGCGCGCACCTATTGCGCCGCAGGTGAATCGGCGGAGTGTTTCAAAGCCTGTGCAAATTGTATGCTAAGCGAGTTATCTGATAATTAGCTGGCGCTGGAATTTGTAGTCTTAGGAGAGCTTCATGCTCGGAATATTGGGTGGCCGTAAGAGAAAAGTCGAAGGCTTCATTGCAAGAGCTGGATTAATTGATTGGTGGCTTGAAGAATTTGGCGAAGCCGAGCGGCAGCGGATTGACCATATTTATAGGCCAATGGGTTCGCCGCCAGAGGTGAAGAGTATTTTGACGACTGGAGCGGTTAATGGTGCGGCCACAGACCCGGCGTCCACACTAACGGTTGTCGCTTTCCTGCCTGTCTGCTTAAATGCGAGAGTTGGCTAAGACGGGCATATGTCGACACCAAACCCTGGAGATTACCCATGGCTATTGCGATTTTGTCCTACGACGAGGGGCATCGGTTGCGAATTCTCACGCTGTCGTTAAAATCTTGGAGCCCTGTGTTCGAGAAACTCGAACCAGCCGTGCAGCCCTACGTGTATCGGGCCTTTTACCCGAATGGCTGGGAGGTGAGGCAAGCTGCAGACATCGAAAGATTCCTCCGAGATGAAGGTCCGAACGTAAGGGTGGCATTCGACGCAGATGCGATCGTTGGCTGGGTCGGTGTTCGACTGCATCCCGACGACAACATGGGCGAAGTCTACATCTTGGCCGTTGATCCGGATCGACAGAGAGAGGGCGTCGGAAGCGCACTGCTCGAAACTGCATTCGATCACATGCGTGTCGCTGGTATGAAGATCGTGATGGTCGAAACCGGAGACGATCCAGGCCATGAAGCGTCGAGAGTTACTTACGAGCGAAACGGGTTCGAACGATGGCCAGTCGCTCGTTATTTCCGAGAGTTGTAGGCAGGCAGACTCGAAATCTTCTTCCTTGCGTAGATATCGATCGACTGCTGACCGGACTGGGCCAGCGCTTCGA
>JBBQAU010000205.1:0-4209 GCA_038316685.1 Sphingomonadales bacterium | reverse complement strand
GACAGAGGAAAACACGGCTCGATCCGGCGCATCTGCGCCGCCGACAACCAGAACAGATTACTCACGGCAGCGCCTCCTTGCGCCGCCACTGAATCAGAACGCCGTTGTCCTGTGAATCCCTTTAATGGGTCCTGAGCCTAGTCAGGTTGCCTCGGGCCTGCCAACTCGTAGGCGTCTCGGTCTCTAGGTCACCAGATCCGACGTTGCGAGTGACGGACACGCCGTTTCCGTTTCAGTCCAGAAAGTTCGGCGTTCCTAGCGCGCCCGGTTGTTGGATGGCTAATGTTTGTAACATGTGCGTGTGTCAAAAAAACTACGCGGAATCTACCAAAAACCTTGGCTGCTTGTAATGGTATCGGTATCGTGCGAGTTCTTGCTTTGCCGAAAATGAAACGGCTGTTTGGAGGGGAAATCGTGAAACATCTGCTTGGCGGCGTTAGCGCCGTTGCGTTACTTTTTGCTTGTACGACTAGTACCGTTTTTGCGCAGGCCATCGACAACCTCGATATGGTCGCATGACTCAAACCAAACCGCCTCCGGAAAACTCGGGACGCTTCAGGCCGCGCTATTTTAGATGGTAAAGCCATCAATGTTGAACAGACTACTTTACCGTCGAATTCAGTATAGCCGGTATTGACCGAACCCATAAGCATTATGGCCGCCAAGATGCCATCCTTGGCCAACAGCTAGTAAGGGAAGAAGCGAGTCGTCAACATTTCTCAGTATGAAGGTAGGCAAAATCCCGACAACCGCGATTTCGCGTGACATGCTTTCGCGTTTGATAAATCCGTCGAAACGGGGGCTGTCGCTGATGGGTTCGATCATCAGACTGTCGAGGGAAAATCGTATTTGTGGGTCGCCTGCGTTACACGCCAAGCCGAACCATCTTGCGAAAGGTGCGGTCCGCTTGTCCAGCGAGCGAAGCGCACTTCTCAGGTCACCTTGGTAAATATGGGAGGCACCTGGCTTGAATGGCGTTGTAAAGGCGAGCGCATAACCGCTTGCAGCCTTCGGAAGATCAAGCCCGCGTGCCTGGCACCACCACCAGTCCTGCACCGGCCATGGCCGCAAAGTTGAACTGTTCTCCGCCAACCCTATGCCCTTGTGAAAACCTGCAATTGCGGCTTCCACCAGAACGTCCAACCACGCAAAAGCGCGCCCATAAATCCTCATACTTATCGTGATGGACCTACCGGTCGCCGCGACGGAGAAGCGGATCGGCTTGGGAACATGTTCCCGCTGCAACTGGAGATGGTTTTGATAGAAGACCTCAAACGCTGTAGCGGGTAGATCGCATCGTTGTCCTGTCTCATGCCAATCTTTCAGAATTCGCCCTATCGCTCCCCTGACGGAACGCGCCATCCATGCGCCAGGCCTGAAACCTTCCGGCGCTTTGCATTCGAAAACGATGTCGCAATACGACCATAACGCAGGCAGTTCAGCAAAGGTGGCTGTCACTCCGGGCTTGCTCAAGATGCCCGTCAACCAAGCATTGTCGCCCCTTCCGTCGGGAGAAACCCTGCGTCGCTGGGTTTCGTCAACAATCATAGCAGCCAGTATCCATCATTGTTCTCTATTGGCGGGCCACCAAACGAAACGATTTCATCTGTCATGCGTGAAGGCAACGGGTAAGCGCGCAGCTTGTCGCCTGCCGCAAGCATGTGGATGACTTTTTGGGTCAGTTTAGCGGCATCTTGTGCCGTCACCATCGCCTCGAACAGGCTGAGCTGTACACGTGTCGCAGACTGCTCCAGCAAAGCGGATACCCTCGCGCGACGCCTGTCGTCGACGATGTCATAGGCAATGACAAAAAGCTGCAGGTCGTCGCTCATGCCTTCACCTTATAGGCTCTGTACGCAGCCCCGCCTTCCACTGCCCGCACAAGCCGCATGACCTGCGCATCAATCACCCCGCGCCAGTTCTGCGCCTTATCGCGGTCGGGATGCGACAGGCGATCGCGTGCCATCCACTCTTCGAAGCGACGCACGACAAGACTGCTCCCATCAGTAGTCAAGCGGCAGATGCCGGCTGCCGGCTCACGGAAAAAAAAGTGCGATTGAAGCTCAGCGCTATTGAACAGCGCCAGCGCGAGAGCCTCAACACAAGTCGGACGGAACTCCTCGATTAAATCGAAAGCCAAAGCGTCGCGATAATCTTGCGTCGTGTGAAGAAAGGCGAATCCGGGGTGCAGATCATGCCGTTGAATGGCCACTTCGACATCCCGCATCAGTAGGTACGACAGCCAGTTCAGGACAACATTGACCTCGTCAGGGGCTGGGCGGCGTTGGCGTTTGCCAAAGCTCCAGGCGATGAGCCCCTTGCGAAATGCTTGCAGAAAGATACGGGTCGCCGCTCCCTCAATTCCGAGCAAGTGGGTCCGTGCCTCGGCGCCCGCTGTCTTCCCCACCTCAACCTTGAGCAAAGCAATGCTGCGTTCAAGCAGCGGCTTCAGCCCGGCACGCTGAGGTGCCCCTTTACGTTCTGCCTTGCGGGCATTGCTAAGCCAGCGTTGCAGCACGCCGCGTTGGTTCTGAATTTTGCCACGCACGAACTCCCGCGCAGTCGCAATGCATAGCTCCGGGTCAAGCGCATGGCGAGCCTGGGAGAGCTGGCGCTCGGCCCGATTTGACTGCGCCCCGTGAAGCCAGCCAATCGTCGTTCCACGGCCATCGACAAAGCGCACCGGAACATCGTGTAAAAGGGCGTGGCGCAGGCCGCTATCCGCAATCAGGGCGTGCGGTCCGATGTCGATCCGCCCCACCCGGGACGCGCCGCAATGCCACAATTCCTCACCGCCCTCACGCACGACAAAACTGGCATCGCGAGCGGTCAGCATCCGCCCCTTGCCATGAAGGTGCAGGGTGCGCACTCCCGGCTCCAGATCGCGCAAGCCATCTTGCCCCCGCCTGTTCCAGAGCGGGTCTGCCAGAACGGGGGCGGCATCGGCAGGAACAGGGGCCGACGACAGCACAGTCGCTTCCCCAAAATCCACATTGCGGAATCGGCGCTGGCGTTCCTGGCCTGACGGCGACCCGCCGCTCCTCTCCTTTCCTAACGCCTGTTCGAGTGCCGCGTCCCAATCCTGCTCATCAAGCGCATAGCGGTCTTCCAGCACCATGCTCTTGAGGAAATGACGGCCGAGAAAGGAAAAGCCCTGATCAAAATCGACCACGCCAGATTTGCCGGGGTTCAGCCGCAGACCGCGTGCTGCCAGCAACTTTCCCAGTTCGACGTGCAGCCGTTCGGCCTTTTCGCGGCTTTTGGCCAGCAACACAAAATCATCGGCAAAGCGTACGATGCGCGCGCCCATTGCGGCGGCTTCTTCGTCCAGATCATCAAGGTAGAGATTGGCGAGGATTGGAGAAATCGGTGCCCCCTGAACCAAACCCAAATCGGGCTTACCTGACAGGTCAAGCCACTGATCGAACAATCGCATAAGGCGATTATGCGGTAAATGCGTATGGAGGCAGGCCAGTAAGCGATCGTGCGGGACATGATCGAAATATCCGGCAATGTCCGCTTCGACCACGTGGTGCCAGCCATCACGATACAACGAGGCGATTTGCGCCGTGGCCGTGTGCACTCCGCGCCCGCGGCGATAGCCGTGGCTGCTGGCTTCGAATTCGGCCTCCATGATCGGTGTGATTGCGTGGAGCATCGCCGATTGCGCAACCCGGTCGCGTACGCACAGCAAACCAAGTTCGCGGCTCCCCGCACCGTTCTTCTTGGGCACACTGAAGCGCAGCACCCCGCCAGGGCGATAGGCACCTGTCGCGATCTCGTCTGCCAGCAGGGCGAGTTCGGGGGTCAGGTGCGCAGCAAATTCGGACAATGGCTGCCGATCACTGCCGGCCATGGGGGACCGTTCGCTAACCCTTGTCCAGCCGGACATGAGCCCATCGGGAGTGGCAATCCAATCAAAGATTGCCCGTGCCCGTGCAATCCGGGCATCTTCAGTCAAGTCATCGGTATCTGCAGCATATCCAGATACTTGCGCTGCATCAACGGCCGCACCCATTGAACTTTACTCCCTCTGGATATTTCCAAGCTTCTGAGATATATGATATATTTGATGGAACAGCAACACAGGTGCTCCTTAAATGATAAATTGTAACTTCCCCTCTGGAAATTGGCTTAGAAAACACAGCTTGACTGCGGGTCTCCGAGGTATCAGTTAGGAGCCTTGGGCCAAAGCGTCGCCCACGAGAC
>JBBQAU010000204.1:0-4269 GCA_038316685.1 Sphingomonadales bacterium | reverse complement strand
TACGGCCTGACCTCCAACAGGGCCGAGCAGATCAAAACCCTAGAAACCGATGCCGACGGTTCCGGTGGCCGTTTGGAACTGCGCGCCGTCACCGGTCCCGACTATGGCCGCATCTATGACCATGAACTGGTCGAGGCGGTGCAGAAGATCGCTGGCAATGGCACAGGTGATACCCGATGGAAGGTGCCTGGCGTGCTGTCAACGGTCAGACAGCGTTAGTCCTTACAGGCGAGATTAAGCCCGGCTATATCGCGCCATGGGCAGGCATTGCTTTTTACCCGGCCGATCAGCAATTCCAGCCTGCCAACATCTGCAACGTTAAGGCGCTTCAAGTTTGGGCGCGGGGCGAAGGCAAGGGCTTTGCAGTGATGGGGTTTTCGTCCAGTGGCGGGCCGCGGCCAAGTATGGGCCCGATAGCTGTTGGGAAAGATTGGGCCGAGGTCACGCTGCGCTTTGCCGATCTTTCAAATTTCGATCCGACCAATGCCCAAATGCTGCTCATCGGGACAACCCAGCGAGATGGCCCGTTCCGTCTGGAAATCGCCGACGAGCGATTGGTTGTGGAATAACGTTCGCCTCCCAACGTTTTGCGAGCGAACGCCTGGCGGACCGCCGGGTCTCGGAAACTGGAACTCATGTCGGGAATGACCCTGTTTGGGCGCGGAGCCGCCGTAGAGCATCGGCACGAATAGGTGGTCGATTTTGTGTCGTCGCAAGCGATGCTTCGATGTCACCCGTGCTGGCGTATTGGAGCAGCTGATTATGCGCGAATGCTGCTAAGTACCTCATAAAACTACACAATACGCCACCGCAGGCCGGTCTCTTAATCAGCGGGTCCTTGGTTCGAGCCCAAGTGCGTCCACCATTTTCTTCTTTGAAATAAATGGCTGAACGGGCTTTCTAGGCGGCTGTTGGAACATAGTTTCAGCTTGAGGTTCCGAATGAGATCCATGATGGGGGTCGACCCCAGCGTGGTGCGAAACGGCGTTGATGATCTTCTTGCGCGTGCCGCCTCTTTACCAACACCTGAACATATTGTCCTGATCGTGAGAAGAGTGCGTAGGACGAGGAGCCCCGGTCTTTAGCATGGGTCCCGCTAAAGCTGCGACGCTCTGTGCCGACAAAAGAATTAGTGGGACTGTGGCTCAAGCCCGGGGCAACGAGCATCGCGTGGCGGACCCCTTACTCCATTAGATAATCTGGCAAAAACCCCGCAACCTGAAAAGCGGACTTTCGCCCCACCACCTCCGGCAAAGCCGCGACAGAGGCCAATACGAAATGCCTTGAACACAGTCGACAGCTTCCAAGTTCTCGAAGTCATACCGAGTGTCATCGGGAAGGTTCAGCGCAGCAAAAGAAATTATCCGCCTTTTTATCCACCGAGCGATTGCCCAATCGGCACCAAATTTTGACGGTCGATCACCCGACCGGTGGAGGCAAGCAACAATCGACAGTCGCTGAAGACGGGCGTTCTATCTGCTCCATCAAACCTCCACCGGCGCAAAAATTCCTCCGGCGAGAGCGGCAAGTAGGTGAAGGATGATCAAGTGAACGTGCAAACGCAGGTAAAGCTGTTCAGCAGCATTGAATTGGGGCCGCTAAGCCCGATGATCGGGGCAAAAATCCTCGGCGTCGATCTTCGCGAAACCTTGGATGACTCACAAGTCACTGAAATCCGCGCGGCGTTGCTCGCGCACAAAGTGGTGTTCTTTCGCGATCAAGACCTGAGCCCAGCCCAGCATATTGCCTTTGCCAAGCGGTTTGGGGCGCTCGAAATCCATCCAGCAACGCCAAAGGGTCAAGAACACCCTGAGTTGCTGCATATTGCCCATGGCCCCGAATTGAAGGGGCGCGAAAATTCCTGGCCTTCCGATGTGACTTGGCGGACTGCGCCGTCACTGGGTTCAATCCTACGCGCGATTGAACTCTCAACCGTTGGCGGCGACACGTTGTTTGCCAATATGGCGGCCGCTTATGAAGGGCTCTCCCCGGCGATGAAGGATTGGATTTGCGGCCTGACCGCCGTGCACGACATCGCGCGGGTTTTCGCCGGTCGGCTGGGCGAAACAGCGGAAGAACTGCACCAAAAATACCCCCCGCAGGAGCATCCCGTTGTCTGCACACATCCGGAAACCGGGGAGCGGTCGCTCTATGTTAACACCGCGTTCACAAGCCATATCAAGGGGCTGTCAGCAAAAGAAAGCGCTTGGTTGCTCGATCATCTTTATGCGCAGGCAGCAATCCCTGAGTATCAGTGCCGCTTTAACTGGCGCGTCAATTCCATCGCCTTCTGGGACAATCGTGCCAGTCAGCATTACGCTGCATCGGATTATTTTCCAGCAATCCGACGAATGGCCCGGGTGACTGTTGCTGGGGACCGACCATTCTTTGATCCTGCGGCCTGATACTAGTTTCGAGATGTCAGCCGCGCGAAGGGTCGCTGTCATGACTAGGGTGGGGCGAGCGTTCAGTCCGATGATCGGAGCGCAAAAACGGGCGCCAGCCTTGTGAACCCTTGATCAGGTGAATGCCACAATTCTCGCACTGGGCGCGCCAGTTGAAGGTATCGTCCCAAACTTTGCGCCGATTAGGGCGATGCCTGCCGAGTAGACAAGCTGACCTTCGGATAAATTTCATTGGCCCCCGGCTCATGGACACCTATGATACATACGCCAAAAACATGACAGGGTTATGAATATCACCCTATGGGCGACGAGCATCGCGTGGCAGCGCCCCCTTCTCCATTAAATAATCTGGTGAAAACCCCACAACCCGAGTAGCGGACTTCCCCCCACCCCCTCCCAACAGGGGCATTCTGGCACCGTAAGGGGGTCGAAATTAGAAGCGAAAAAAGGGGGGGGCGTGTTTGGATATGATTTTACACGTATGTTGCCCGGCGGGCCATCGATGCTTCGCGCTTGATCCCTGACGATTCATGCGCATCAATGACGGCCTGTTGACAGTGCCTCGCAATAGCGCCAATAAATAATGCGACGCATTCGCAAAAGAGAATTCCAAGATGTTTACATATGCACGGCTTGGTAGCTCGCTGATAGCTCTTATGCTGGGAAGTCCGGCGCTGGCTGCCGATGAGGACCCTGCAAGCGACACTGCTACCATTATTGTTACCGCTTCCCGCGACAGGAGCCGATTGCCGGATATGTCGGGCACGCTGATCTTTGCAGGCAAACTGGGCGATGTCGCGCTGCTGGGCGAGTTGCCGCCGATCTCCAATCGCAATCTGCGATTGGCTTTTGCCGATATTCCAGGCCTGCTTGTCAGTGAAGTCTCGAACGGTTCATGGGCGTCTTTATCATATCGCGGGCTCGGGGAGCCGCATGAAAGCTGGAACCTCTTGACGTTGCAGGATGCAGTACCGGCGGTGCCCGATATGTATTCCTATCCGGCCGCTTATTTCACGCCGCCGCTGGAGATGGTGGAGCGGGTGGAATTCATTCGCGGCGGTGCAGGATTGCTTTATGGCCCACAACCGGGCGGAGCGCTCAATTATGTTTTGAAGGGCCCGCGCCGCGATCCTGGGGCCGAAGCGATGGGACGGCTGACCTTGGGTAGCTTCGCCAATCGCAGCGGCCTGGCCAACCTATCGGTCAGCAATGGCCGGGTCGCGGCAGACGCTTTTGTGCATTACGGCATCAGCAATGGTCCACGGCGCGTGAATAGCGACAGTGAGCAGACGACGGCAAGGATCCGCGGTTCGCTGCTTGGCGATGCTCTCACAATTAATCTGGCGCTGGACTATTACACGGGCAATTTTGGCGAGCCTGGCGGACTTTCGGCGCAGCGGCTAGTCGTCGACAATCGGGATTCTTCCACCCGCCGTGACCGGCTGCGCATAGAGCGGTTCGCGCCTTCGATCAGTTTTGATTGGCAAGCAGCCGATTCAACGGAAATAACCGGGAAGATTTGGTATAGTCGGTTTGAACGTGAAAGTTGGCGGCAAGCCGGGGGCGGCTTTGGCGCCGTGACACCCGATGCCAACGTACTGATCCGCCAATTGCAGACGTTTGATACCGCCGCCATCGACGTGCGTGCCCGGCGGGACTTTGGCGCTGCTGCCCAGCACAGCCTGACAATTGGCGTTCTTGGCCACACGGCCAATGCACCTGTGGAGGTCGACAAAGGCAGCAGCAACAGCGATTTTGTAGGCAGTGCCGGCGCTTTATCGCGCGCCACGCGCACCGGTGATACAGTGGCGGTATTTGGCGAAGCACGGTTCAGCTTTGGCAATGTGCAACTTGTCCCCGGGTT
>JBBQAU010000203.1:0-4277 GCA_038316685.1 Sphingomonadales bacterium | reverse complement strand
GCGCGGTCTGGCACACAATGAATGCTGTGCTGGAGAATGCCCGTCGAGTCGCAGAGCCGGAGCAGACCCTCGATGCCGATTGGGCCAACCGCGGCGGTTGACGGACGCGGCACTTCAACCGTCGCGATGACGCCAAGCGACCGCGCTGCAAAGCCGGACCACAACATGTTGCGTCCGCGCGCATAGGCACGGTGTTGCAGGTCCAGCAAACGCGCCGGATCGTCAAGCAGATCGCCAACAGCGGCGGCAATCGCGGCGCTGTCATTAAACGGCACCAGCAGGCCGTGGGCATCGGCCAGCAATTCTGATGCATGAAGATAAGGCGTTGAAACAATCGCCTTGCCGAGCGCGAGTGCATAAGACAACGTGCCTGATGTCGATTGTCCCGCCCCCGGATAGGGGGTAATATAAACATCGGCGGCTTCAATGAAATCAAGCAAATCTTCGGTTGGCAGGAACATGTCGGACCAGCGGATATGTTGCTCCACGCCCAGACTTACCGCCATCGCGTGCAATCGTTCGCGATATGCCTCGCCTTCGCGGGCGATTAAATTAGGGTGAGTAGCGCCGACGATACAATAGACGACGTCGGGATGATCGCCGACTATTGATGGCAAGGCTGCGATGACAGCCTCTATTCCCTTACCGGGAGACAAAAGGCCGAAGGTCATCAACACCCGGTGCCCAACGAGATTCAAGCGCTGCTTGAACATCGCTGAACGACCAAAGGGGCGATCAGGCACACCATGGGGGATGACAATGGCCTGGTCCTGGTCCGCGCCATAGACGTTATACAATAGTTCAAGCGCGGTCTGCGACATCACAACCAACTTTGACGCGCGCGCGACAAGCCTCTGCATAACGCGACGCTGATCAGGGTTCGGATTGGCGAGCACGGTATGCAATGTCACGATCAGCGGCGCACTGATCCGATCCACCAGCTCAAAGATCAGCTCACCGGCAGCCCCGCCGAACAAGCCAAATTCATGCTGAAGCCAAACTGCAACCGGCGGATTGGATTCGATCAGCGCGGCTGCCGCACGGAAGCTTGTCGGGTCATCCTCAAGGATTGTCGCCTTTACGCCAGAGTCGAACGTAATAGTGTCAACGGCGGGGGCCATTGCATAAATATCAATTGCCAAATCCGGTGTCGCAATTTGCAATGCGTCGGCCATGTCGACGGTAAAGGTTGCGATGCCGCATCGCCTAGGTGCAAAACCGCCAATCAATGCCAGCCGACGTAATTGTCCGTGCCCTGACGATCCCCAATTATTGCTATCGGCCTGAACAATCGGATCGACGGATTGATACATTGGCGGCGCCTTCATGTAAGGTGCGCCCCGACCAGCGGGGGGGGAGTGGTCGGGGCGCGCTGACACTCCGCCGGGAGAGCGAACGAGTGCCAGTATCTAGGTCTCGGCTAAAAAACTGCGTTCCAAGCCGAAGGTTCCGGTTACCGCGAATTAATCTAATCGGATCAGCGCTTGCCCTGCAAACCGCTCAACGCGGCCGTCGCTTGCTGTGCTTCGGAGGCTTCATCCGCCAGGCTGGCGTCGCGATCATCAGCATCAGTCGTTACTGTGTACATGCCCTCGGCCTCTGCGACAAGTTCGGCATCGACATCGGCGCGCCAGTCTTTGAGCAATTCCAGCTTTTCTTCGACGCTTAGGTCCGCGTCCTGCACCAGCGCGTCAGGCGTATCAAAATCGCGGCGGGGATCGGATGGTTGGGTGGTGGTTTTGACCGGCACCGGCACCGCTTGCTTTTCCATCAAACCCGCGCCGCCAGCGCCCCCATTGGCACGGCACGGTGCACGAGCAGCGCCTGACCAATTGTTGCAATAACCGTTTCGGGCTCGAACGGCTTGGTTACCAAATATGTCGGCTCCGGACGTTCGCCTGTCAGTAGCCTTTCCGGGAACGCGGTGACGAAGATAATGGGAACATCAATATCGGCGAGGATATCATTCACCGCGTCAATACCGCTCGAGCCGTCTGCCAGACTGATATCGGCGAGCACAAGTTCGGGCGGGATTTTGGCCGCTAGCGCAACGGCTTCTGCCCGCGTCCGCGCGATCCCTGTCACGCTGCAACCGAGTTCATCGACAATCGACCGGAGGTGAAGGGCGATGATCGGCTCATCCTCAATAATCATCACGCACGCTTTCAAATCCGCCCGAATCTCAAGACGGTCGGCCTCCGATTCCGCGATCACGGTCTCAAATGATTTACCGAGGATGATGGCGATATCGCTCATGCTAAAGCCTTCGACAGCGCTTAAAAGCAACGCCTTGTGCCGATAGTGCCCCATGTTCGGCAATTGATGAAGGAGCCGAAACATTTCCAGCCGGGGCGCGCGGCCGTCATCATTTGCCGCCGGACCTGCCAATACAGCATCTAGCATTGATACCACAATTTGGTCGCCTTCGATTTGCGAACCCGTCAGGGCACGCGCATAGCGGCGCAGATAGGGCAGTTCAGGGCCCCAGGTTTCTCTCAACGACATCCCCGCTCCTTTTGCTGAATCAAGGAAACGGGCAACGCCAAGAAAAGTTCCATGTCGCGGAACTTTTTGTCGGCGGGTCAGTTTTGTTGGCCATCAGGGGGGCAGAAGAATGAGTGGTATGTCAAAAAAGATTACCCCAAAGGACGAACCCATGAACCATGTCGATATCCGATTTGATCCGGTGTCGGCGGCATTGCGACAAATGCACGAGGCGGTTGTGAGCGAACCCATGCCCGAAGATTTCTTGCGGATCCTCGACGACATTGACGCCAAGATCGCTGCACGTAAGACAACGCAATGAAGGACGCCGCGATAGCGGAAAACGTTGAAGAAGGCCTGGCGGACGAAGTCTTCAGGGACTCGCTCGTTGCGCTTATTCCGTCGTTACGCGCTTTTGCCCGCGGTTTGTCGGGCTCTCGGGAATTGGCGGATGATCTGGCACAGGATGCGATGATGCGCGCCTGGGCAGCGCGCGATAGTTACACCGTCGGCACCAATTTCCGGGCGTGGATGTTCATGATCCTGCGCAATCAATTCTACACAACGATCCGCAAAAATTCTCGGATGACGAGCCTTGACCCCGAATTTGCTGAACGGATGCTTGTCATTCCCGCCCCGCAACAACACCGCATCCACTTGAACGATGTCGCCCGCGCGATGCAGCAACTGCCCGTCGAGCAGCGCGAAGTGTTGATGCTGGTTGGGGCCAATGGCGTTTCCTATGAGGAGGCGGCTGAAATTATCGGTTGTGCGATTGGCACGATCAAGAGCCGGGTAGGGCGTGGTCGCAAGGCACTTGCGGCGCTGATTGACGGCGCTGAGGTCGATGGGCTTGATCAAGCCGCTATTGGCGGCATCGCCCCCCGCCCAAGGCTGGTAAATTAAGGGAAACACTTGTTCCAGACGACGCTCCGTACTGGTCTTTTGCTGGTAGTGGTTGCAGCGCTGCTACCCATTGGGGCGCTGAGTCTTGCGCAGGCGTTGACCGTCCTCGACTATAATCGACAAGTGATCACTAATCGTTTGGAGACTAACGCGCTGGCGACCGCTGGCCGCGAAAATACCCCTTTTATTCTGGCCGAGGGCCGAATGAATGTCCTGATTAAAAACGCGGAGGTGCGCGGTGTCGGACCCCGCTGCAACGCCATTATGGCCGACGAACTGGCGAGCAACCCGTCGCTGATCAACTTCCTGCGGATCGATGCGTCGGGTCAGATCCGCTGCTCAGCTTTGCTGCGTAAACAGCCGATCTCGGTGGCGGCGATGCCTTGGTGGGAGCAGGCAAAAAACCAACCATCGCTCACGCTTAAGGCGGCTGTTTTAGGGCCAGTCTCGCAGCAGTCCGTCATTCTGGCGATCAAGCCGATCGCCGGGCCGGATGGTCGCTTCGACGGCGCATTGGTAGTTTCGATTGGACTAAAGGCGCTACAGACGATGTTGGCGGACGAAAAACGGTCGCAAACCGCTTCTGTTGCAATTGTTGATGCTGCCGGACGCGTTATCCTTGTCAACCGACCGGGCCAATTGCCCCGGTTCAGGCCCCACGTGGCGGATCGAAGCGTTGCCGAAGTGCGATCTGCGGATGATCGTTTGTGGCTCTATGCAACCGCGCCGCTCTTTCAGGATCAGCTGTTTGTCATTTATGCCGAACCCCGCGACAATCTGATGGCGGTTGCCATTGGCCAGGCCCGCGTCAGCCTCATCCTCCCGGTCAGCGCCCTGCTTGTGACGATTTTGGGCATTTGGTTTGGCAGCTATTATTTGGTTATCCG
>JBBQAU010000202.1:0-4281 GCA_038316685.1 Sphingomonadales bacterium | reverse complement strand
TCAAACATTAAACCGGAACAGCATCACGTCGCCATCATGGACAAGATATTCCTTGCCCTCCTGGCGCAGCTTGCCCGCGTCGCGCGCGCCGCTTTCGCCCTTTAGCGTGACGTAATCATCATAAGCGATTGTTTCGGCACGGATGAAACCGCGTTCAAAATCGGTGTGGATTTCGCCTGCTGCCTGTGGTGCCTTCGCCCCGGCATGGACGGTCCAGGCGCGGGCTTCCTTGGGGCCGACGGTGAAGAAGGTCAGCAAATGGAGCAGGCGGTATCCCGCTGTAATCACGCGGGCGAGGCCGGTTTCCGCCAGCCCCAGTTCGGCGAGAAACTCGCCGCGTTCCTCCGCTGCCATCGTCGCAATCTCGGCCTCGATCGCAGCGGAGACGACGACCGCCTCGGCCCCTTCGGCCTTGGCCTTTGCAAACACACGCGCGCTGTGGGCGTTGCCGCTGGCGGCACTCGCTTCCTCGACATTGCAGACATACAGGATCGGTTTGGATGTCAGTAACTGCGCCTGATCAAAGACGCGCTGTTCTTCCTCATCCCTGGGCACCGTCAGTCGCGCGGGCTTGCCTTCACGCAACAGCTCAAGCGACTGGCCGAGCACAGACGCGGCGATCTTCGATTCCTTGTCGCCTTGTGCTGCCTTTTTCACATAATTGGGCACGCGCTTTTCAAGGCTTTCAAGGTCGGACAGCATCAATTCGGTCTCGACGGTTTCGGCGTCGGCAATCGGATCAACCTTGCCCTCGACATGCGTCACGTCACCATCCTCAAAGCAGCGCAGGACGTGGACGATCGCGTCAACCTCGCGGATGTTGCCGAGGAACTGGTTGCCCAGCCCCTCGCCCTTGCTCGCCCCCCGCACGAGCCCGGCAATGTCGACAAAGCCCAGCTGCGTCTCAATAATTTTGGCCGAGTGCGCAATTGCCGCGAGTTGCTGCAAGCGCGGATCAGGCACCGCGACATTGCCGACATTGGGCTCAATCGTGCAGAACGGATAATTCGCCGCCTGCGCTGCTGCGGTCTGTGTCAGCGCGTTAAACAGGGTGGACTTGCCGACATTAGGCAGCCCGACGATACCGCAACGAAATCCCATGACTTACCTTTGGCGATAATGTGAAGCGCGGGGCATAGGACGCAGCCACGCGCTTGGCTAGCGTTGTGCTACCACCGGTAGTTGAAACTGATACTAATCCGTTCGGCGGTGCCGTTGTGCGGCATCACCTCATGCCGCAGCCAGCTTTCCCAAAGGAGCAAACTGCCCGGTTCGGGCTCGACATAGACGAAGGGGCGCAGCGCCTCGTCGGCATCGGTGCGGCGCGTGGGGGCGGCCATCATCATGGCGAGGCGCGGGTCCTCAAACTTGATCGCGCCAGCGCCCGGCGGCACCGCGACATAGAAGGCGCCCGACACGACTGAATGCGGGTGGATGTGGCCGCTATGCACAGCACCCGGCTGCATGACATTGACCCACAGGCTGTCGAGCTCGAGCTTGCGTCCGGCGAGATCAAAGGCGCTGGCATCCGCAAACGCGGCGACGTGCTTGTCGAGCGCCTTGGCCAGATCGCCAATCACCGGGTCACGGCGCGGCAGATCATTCAGCGACGCATAACTGGTATAGCCGCGATAGCCATTCGCCTTTGACCAATCGCGCCCAGCCTGATCCGCCTCGGCGAGCGATCGGCAGCCATGGTTCAGCTCTGCCAGCAAGCGCTTGTCGCCCAGCACCGCCTGATAGAGCTGTGTGGCAAAGAGCGAGCGGATCGTCATGCCGCTGCCCTAGTCCTGCTGCTGTCGCAACGCGATGTCATTCATAAAACGCACATCGTCGCCCGCCGCCAGCCAATGTGCTTCGGCGGAAACCGCGCCCAGCATCTCGGCGAGATCGTCCATCTCGGCCTTGGCGTAATTGCCCAGCACATGGCCGGTTACCTTATCCTTATGGCCCGGATGGCCAATCCCAAGCCGAACGCGCCGAAATTCTTCGCCGATATGCGCCACCGTTGAGCGGATACCGTTATGCCCTGCGGTGCCACCGCCGCGCTTTACCTTGACGCGAAACGGGTCGAGATCGAGCTCGTCATAGAACACCGTCACGTCCTCAGGCATGAGCTTATAAAAGCGCATCGCCTCGCCAATCGCCTGGCCGCTGTCGTTCATGAAGGTGGCGGGTTTGAGCAGCAGCAGCTTCTCGCTGCCCAGCCGCGCCTCAATCGCCCAGCCGAGGAAGCGCTTTTTTGGTGCTTCAAAATCATGGAAATCGGCAATCGCGTCGAGCGCCATAAACCCGGCATTGTGGCGGTGCAGCGCATATTGCGTGCCCGGATTGCCTAGGCCTGCCCAGAGTTGCACTGCTTCTTCTCCCTCCCCTTATGGGGAGGGCCGGGGAGGGGGCTGTCTTTACAAGCGCTGCGCCTGTTGACCGCCCCCACCCCAACCCCGCCCCACAAGGGGAGGGGCTTGGCCCTCGGATTATTACTCGCCCCAGCTGTTACTTGCCCCAGCTTGTTACTCGCCGCAGCTGTTACTCGCTAACATCGGCGGCTTCGCCTTCGCTCGATTTGAGCGCTGACGGTGCGACGATCGTGGCGATGGTGAAGTCGCGGTCCTCAATCGTAACCTTGCTGCCCTTTGGTAGCGTAACCGACGAGATGTGGATTGAATCACCGACGTCAAAGCCCGCAAGCGAAATCTCGATATCATCGGGGATGACCGATGCGTCGCAGACCAGTTCAAGGTCGTGGCGCACGATGTTGAGCACACCGCCGCGCTTGATGCCGGGCGATGCGTCTTCATTGGTGAAGCGGACGGGGACTTGCACGGTCACGGTCGAATGCTCGCCGATGCGCAGGAAATCGACATGAACGGGCCGGTCGGAAACCGGATCGAACGCGACATCTTTTGGCAGCGTGAGGGCCGGTGTCCCGGCAACGTCCAGAATTACCGTGGAATTCATAAAATGCCCGGTCATCAAGGCACGCATCAGCGCCTTTTCCTCAAGATGGATTGAGACGGGTTCTTTCTTGTCGCCATAAATTACGGCGGGCACGCGGCCTTCGCGACGAAGCGAACGGGAGGCTCCCTTGCCAACCTGTTCACGCGTCTCGGCTGCGAGCGTCAGCTGTTCGCTCATGTCAGTCTCCGAGTTACTGGGTGCGTAAAATTCCGGCCAAGCCTCCAGGGATGACCCTGACCGGAAACGCGGCGCTATAAGCGAGCGCGGGGGGTGTGGCAAGAGATTTACCCTATTGCACCCGCGCCACCTTAATCCCTTGCGCGGCCAGCATAGCGATCACCGACTTCGGCCCCGCCAGATGCGCCGCGCCCACCGCGACGAGCACCCGGCCCGGTTGCCGCATCCGTCCCGCGATCCAGCCTGCCCAGCGGCGGTTGCGGCCCGTCAGCAGCGCTTCTTCCAGCACAGGTGCGTTCACGAACAGCGGGTCGAGGCTTGCTGCGATCCGGCGCGTGTCGCCAGAGGCCCAGGCGGCAAGCGTTGCCTGGTATCCGCGCTTGGGGTTGCGCGTATCGGCGATGCTGCGGGTGAGGAGGGTGCGCTGGTCAGCTTCGGGCAGTCGATCAAACAGCGCGAGTTGACCGATGAGCGTCTCAAACGCCGTGTGCGGTTTGCCCGCGCGCTTGAATGTGTCGGACAGCGCCACCTCAACGCCATTGCTGCGCGAGGCTCCGGCGGCGGCGGCTGCCCCGCTTGAGATAAACGCTGCGACCGCCCAGCTGTCGAGCTGATCCGCCTCGGTGAGCGAAATGTCTGCTGCATCAAGCGCCGCAAGCAGGGCAGGGCGCTCGCTCGCGGCGACCCGGTTGACCACGGGGGGCAAATTCTCTCCGCGTGCCATGGCCTCCAGCATTTTGCTCGCGGCTGCTGGGTCTTGCTCGGGAATTTCGGTGACGATCATGTCGGCATCATTGATCGCGCGGGTAATCGCCGGCGTCTGCCAATCGACCCGGTCGGGCAGCAGATGGATCGTGCCGAGCAGCCAGATCGTGGTGTCACCGTCCCGCGCGACAAACAGCGCGGGGTGCGCATTTGTCGCGGGCGGCTGACCACAGCCCGCCAGCGCAAGCAACGCACCACCAAGGGCCAGGGTAATCAGCCGCCGCACGAAATCAGCCCTCA
Source organism: Sphingomonadales bacterium (assembly GCA_038316685.1). Taxonomy (GTDB): domain Bacteria; phylum Pseudomonadota; class Alphaproteobacteria; order Sphingomonadales; family Sphingomonadaceae; genus Sphingomonas. Next base: position 138 of record JBBQAU010000202.1, on the reverse strand, counting down.
GGCCGGTCAATAGGCAATGCGGGTCGCCCTCAGCTTGCGCTTGGCGAGCTGCGCCTGGACGCTGTCCTTGCCCGCCAGATGCCCCGCACCGACTGCGACAAACACGGTGCCCGGTTGCTTCATCCGCCCCTCGATCCA
>JBBQAU010000201.1:0-4289 GCA_038316685.1 Sphingomonadales bacterium | reverse complement strand
GATGGCCGGGATCGAGCGGATCAGAAGCGTCGCCGCCCGCGTCAAGCGTGAGGTGGACGCGGGGCATCAAGTCGCGGTGGTCGTATCTGCGATGGCGGGCGAGACAGACCGGCTGGTCAATTTTTGTCGTGAGGCATCCTCGCTGTATGATCCGCGCGAGTATGATGTCGTAGTATCATCAGGCGAGCAGGTGACATCGGGGCTGCTGTCGATCGCGCTTCAGGCAATCGGCGTGCCCGCGCGCAGCTGGCTTGGCTGGCAAGTGCCGATCCAAACCGACAACGCGCATGCCGGCGCGCGGATAGAGCAAATCGATACCGACGCGCTGGGGGCAGCGATAGCATCGGGCGAGGTCGCGGTGATCCCGGGATTTCAAGGGATGGGCAAGGACGGCCGCATCTCGACGCTAGGCCGGGGCGGATCAGACACAAGCGCTGTGGCGGTTGCCGCCGCGATCAAGGCTGACCGCTGCGACATCTACACTGATGTGGACGGCGTTTACACCACCGACCCGCGCATCGTGCCGCGCGCGCGAAAATTGAAGCGCGTGACGTATGAAGAAATGCTCGAATTGGCGAGCGTCGGTGCCAAGGTGTTGCAAACGCGATCGGTTGGCCTTGCGATGAAGGCGGGCGTGCGTATTCAGGTGCTGTCGAGTTTTGATGATCCAGACGACGCGGCGAGCGCTGATACATTGCCCGGCACGATGATCGTCGGCGAGGATGATCCCATATGGGAAACAGGAGATGATGTGGAACAACAGCTGATCACGGGCATCGCCCATGACAAGAATGAGGCCAAAATCACGCTGACCGACGTGCCTGACAAGCCCGGCTCTGTCTCGCGCATTTTTGAACCGCTCGCCGCAATCAACATCAATGTCGACATGATCATCCAGAATATCGCGCATGATACCGGATCGACCGATGTCACTTTCACCGTGCCCCAAGCCGAGCTTGCCCAGGCGATTGATGCGCTGACCAAAGCACAAGCGGGCATTGGCTTTGTGCGGCTGGTTCACGACACCAAGGTTGCCAAAATCTCTGTGGTCGGTGTCGGGATGCGCAGTCATGCCGGTGTCGCCTCCACCATGTTCAAGGCGCTGGCGGACCGTGGCATCAACATTCAGGCGATCACGACAAGCGAGATCAAGGTAAGCGTCCTGATCGAGGAAGATTATACCGAACTCGCAGTGCGCGTGCTGCACACGGCATACGGGCTGGATGCGGAGGAAGTGGCGTGAACCGCCCTGATCGCCTGACCCAGCTGATGACACGCGGGTGCGAATTTCTGGGCAGCGAGACCGCTATCATCTGCGGCGCAATGTCCTGGGTATCGGAGCGTCATCTTGTTTCGGCAATCTCAAATGCGGGCGGATTTGGGCTGATCGCTTGCGGGGCGATGTCACCTGAGTTGCTTGATCGCGAGATTGCGGCGACGAAGGCGCTTACCGTCAGGCCGTTCGGCGTGAATCTCATCACGATGCACCCGCAATTGTTTGATCTGATCGGCGTTTGTGCAAACCACGATGTGACGCATATCGTGCTGGCAGGCGGGTTGCCACCGGCAGGGGCGCTTGATGCCATCAAGGCGTGCGGTGCAAAAGTTGTCTGCTTTGCCCCCGCGCTAAGCCTTGCCAGGAAGCTCATCCGCTCGGGCGTCGATGCGCTGGTGGTTGAGGGGATGGAAGCGGGCGGCCATATTGGTCCGGTGTCCACCAGCGTGCTCGCGCAGGAAATTCTGCCAGAGGTTGCTGATCAAGTGCCGGTCTTTGTCGCAGGCGGGATTGGCCGGGGAGAGGCGATTGCCGCTTATCTTGAGATGGGCGCAGCAGGCGTACAACTCGGCACCCGCTTTGCCTGCGCGACCGAAAGCATCGCGCACGCCAATTTCAAAAAAGCGTTTTTTCGCGCCTCGGCCCGTGACGCAATCGCGAGCATCCAGCTTGACCCGCGCTTGCCCGTCATCCCGGTGCGCGCACTCAAAAATGCAGGCGCTGAGCTGTTCACCGCCAAGCAGCGCGAAGTTGCCGCCGCCCTTGATCGCGGCGACGTGCAGATGGGCGAGGCGCAATTGCAGATCGAACATTACTGGGCAGGTGCGCTTCGTCGTGCGGTGATTGAGGGCGATATTGAGCGGGGCTCGCTCATGGCAGGGCAGTCAGTCGGCATGGTTACAAAGGAAGAGCCGGTCGCTGACATCATCACACAACTCATGACCGAGGCGAGCCACGCGTTGGATCGCCGCGCGGCCTGAACCGCGAAGCCTGATTGTGAGGAGACAGGGTCGGGGCTAGGACCGCGACATGGCCCTCTTGCGACCAATGATGCAGCTGGCGCGCGCCGATCTGCGCCGAATTGCCCCACGCACGGCAATTCTGATCGTCGTTCTGCTGCTGCACCTGTTGGTGATCCTGGCGCTGCTCTTTACACGGGGACCTTTGGCGTCTGAAAAGGGCGAACGATCGCCGTTTGTCGTAAAGCTCTTTCCGCTGCCAAAAGCCCCCGCGCCTGATCGCGAAGCGGCGCAGAAACCAGCCGAGGAACCCGCAACGGCACCAAATCCCTCACGCCAACCCCAGCCACAGCCATTGCCGCAGCCGGTGCCAACATCGGCTCCCGCCCCTCCCCTGCCCGCCGCCCCGCCGTCCGCTGTTGCCACCGGACCGATTGTCGCTGGCGAGAGCGATCCCGTCTTTGATCTGGACCACGGCGGCGGCGGCGGATCGGGCACGGCACCGCGATGGGTGCGCAAGGTCTCCAATGACGAGTTTTTTACGCTGATGGACCCGGTCCTGCTGCGCGCGCCGCTTGAAGTTGAATTACAGATGCTCTGCACGTTATCGCTTGACGGTCGCGCCAAATGCCAGGTGTTGCGTGAGGTGCCCTTTTATCCGGGCCTGCGTCGGGCTGTGCTGCAAGCCGTGCCGATGATCCGTATCGCACCCGGCAAACGCGATGGCCGCGCGATTGACCAGCAACGGGTTTCCTTTATTTGGCGGGTGACGATTGATCGCCCCTCGGGATTGGGACCATAACCGCACAGCGCCGCGCTATGCATGCAGCAATACTGTCATCGCCTATCGCTTTCTGATAGTTGCTGCTTATGACTGTATCAGCCGCTGCCTCCGCCCGTGAAATTCTCGTGCGGCTGCATGATGTGATGGCATCGCGCACGACCGCGCAGGCAAAACTGAACAGCGTTGTCCAGATCATCGGTGCCGCAACCGACAGCGAAGTATGCTCGATCTATCTTTTGCGTGACGGGGTGCTGGAGCTTTATGCGACGCAAGGGCTTGATCAGGCCGCCGTCCATGTGACCAAGCTTGCCATGGGAGAGGGGCTGGTCGGGACGATTGCCGAGGATATCGAGCCGCTCAACCTCGATCAGGCGGCTGCCCATCCAGACTTTGCCTATCGGCCAGAAACCGGCGAGGAAAAGTTTCACAGCTTTGCCGGCGTGCCCATTATCCGCCGCGAAAAGGCAGTTGGCGTATTATGCGTGCAGCATCTTGAACCGCGCCGCTATGCCGATGTCGAGATTGAAGCGCTGCAAACCGTCGCAATGGTGCTGTCTGAACTGATCGCGAATGCCGATCTGATTGATGCAACCGGTGGTGCCATATCCCGCCCGCAATCAACGGCGCCGATGCAGATTACAGGCCTAAAGCTGGTCGATGGCATGGCGCGTGGCGTGGCGGTGTTCCATCAACCCCGGATCACGATTGAGCATACCGTTGCCGAGGATGTCGAGGCCGAACGCCACCGCGTCTATGGCGCCTTTGACAAGATGCGTGAACAAATCGAGCGCATGTCGGCACAGGCCGAATTCGGCATGGGTGGCGAGCATGTCGAGGTGCTCGAGACCTACAAGATGTTTGCCTATGATGAAGGCTGGTCGCGCCGGATCAACGAGGCAATCGACAGTGGCCTGACAGCAGAAGCAGCGATTGAGCGCGTCCAGCAGCGCACCCGGATGCGGATGCGCCAGATTGACGATCCATTGCTGGCAGAGCGCATGCACGATCTGGAGGACCTCTCCAACCGGCTACTGCGGATCGTATCTGGCCAGATGGGCACCGCTGCACAAATGGGCCTGCGTCAGGATACCATCCTGATCGCCCGCAACCTGGGGCCTGCCGAGCTGCTGGAATATGACCGCCGCCGACTGCGCGGGGTTGTCCTTGAGGAAGGCTCGCTGACAGCGCATGTCACGATTGTGGCGCGCGCAATGGGTGTCCCGGTGTTGGGACGGGTCCGCGATGTTCGCCGCCTGATTGGCGAGGGCGA
>JBBQAU010000200.1:0-4328 GCA_038316685.1 Sphingomonadales bacterium | reverse complement strand
GGACCGGGTCTTGTCGATTGATCTGCACGCGGGGCAGATTCAGGGCTTTTTCGATATCCCGACCGATAATCTTTATGCCGCGCCGGTGATGTCGGCGGATATTGTCGCGCGCTTTGGCGGGCAAAATCTGATGGTCGTCTCTCCCGATGTTGGCGGCGTGGTGCGCGCGCGCGCACTGGCCAAACGGCTCGCTAACGCCCCGCTTGCGATCGTCGACAAGCGCCGCGAACGCGCTGGCGAATCAGAGGTGATGAATATTATCGGCGATGTGCAGGGGCGGTTTTGCATCCTGATCGACGATATTGTCGATTCAGCCGGCACGATTTGCAACGCGGCGGCGGCTTTGCGTGAGGCGGGGGCGGCAGACGTCGTTGCCTATTGCACGCACGGCGTGTTGTCGGGCGGGGCAGTCGCGCGGGTTGAGGGGTCTGCGCTGAGCGAACTCATCATCACCGATTCGATTGGCAGCCATGAGGTCGTCCGCGATGCCAAACGCATCCGCCATTTGACGATCGCACCGCTGTTGGCAGAGGCAATCAGGCGGATCGCCGATGAGAGCTCGGTTTCCAGCCTATTTGATTGAGATTAAAGGATTTTTACGGGATTAGTGGCGACGACGCGCTCCAGTTTCCCGGTCTCACCCAGAGGCTAAACTTGCCGCGCCGATTTGCCCGATCCGTTCTGGCTGCCCGCCGTGCGCACACCTGCCAGTTCGCGCCGTTTTAGTTCGGCCTTCAGCACCTCGGCCTTGGGCGCATAGATGAAGCCAAAGCTCACCGTGCCATGCTTGGTGCCGACGACATGGTGCAAGCGGTGCGCCTGCACGATCCGCTTCATGTAACTGGACCGCGGGACATAGCCCGACTCCAATCGGCGGTGGACGATGATGTCATGAAAGCCAAGATAGATGGCACCGTATCCGGCGATCCCCGCCCCCACCCAGATCGTCCAATCGGGCCAGGTGCCCGATGTGCCGCCGAGCAGCAGCAGGATCGAGGGCGTGGCGAACAGGACAAAATACCAGTCGTTCAATTCCCAAAAGCCGGTGCGCGCTTGGTGGTGGCTTTCGTGCAGGAACCAGCCAAAGCCGTGCATCACCCAACGGTGGACGACATAGGCAAACACCTCCATGCCAAGGATGGTGACGATGAACAGCGTGAGCGGGATGAGTATCGACATTTGGTCCATATAGCGTCGCGCTTCGTTAAAGGCGAGTATCTACGCATCTCTGGATTCACATCACACACTGTGCTTTAGGCACGCTCATCCCTGATCCTCGAAAGGCGCGGCACCCATGAACATCCATGAATATCAGGCCAAGGACCTGCTCGCCAAATACGGCGTGCCGGTGCCTGTCGGTTTTGCCGCGATGACCGTTGAGGAAGCGGTTGCTGCCGCCGCCAAGCTGCCCGGCCCGCTCTATGTGGTGAAGGCACAGATTCATGCCGGCGGTCGCGGCAAGGGCAAGTTCAAGGAATTGCCGCCCGAGGCCAAGGGCGGCGTCCGCCTCGCGCGCAGTGCAGAGGATGTGCGCGCCGCCGCCACTGACATGCTCGGCAATACGCTGGTGACGATCCAGACGGGCGAACATGGCAAGCAGGTCAACCGCCTCTATGTGACCGACGGCGTTGACATCGCCAAGGAATTCTACCTCGCGCTGCTCGTCAATCGCGCCAGCGGGCGGATCGGCTTGGTCGTCTCCACCGAAGGCGGCATGGATATCGAAACCGTGGCGCATGACACGCCTGAATTGATCAAGACGCTCGATATCGATCCCGCCACCGGGTTCATGCCGCACCATGGTCGAGCGGTTGCAGCAGCGCTTGGGCTATCGGGTGATCTGGCAAAGCAGGCTGCCAATGTCGCATCAAAACTTTATAACGCGTTTTTGGGGACTGATGCCGAGCAAATCGAGATCAACCCGCTTGCCGTGACGGATGACGGTAGATTGATGGTGCTTGATGCCAAGGTCAGCTTTGATTCAAACGCGATGTTCCGACACGAGGATCTGGCCGAATTGCGTGACTTGACCGAGGAAGACCCGGCCGAGGTTGAGGCATCGAAATATGACCTCGCTTATATCAAGCTCGACGGCACGATCGGGTGTATGGTCAATGGCGCAGGCCTCGCGATGGCGACGATGGACATCATCAAGCTGAACGGCATGTTCCCCGCCAATTTCCTTGATGTCGGCGGCGGTGCCAACAAGGAAAAGGTGACGGCGGCGTTCAAGATCATTCTCGCCGATCCCAACGTGAAGGGCATTCTTGTCAACATCTTTGGCGGTATCATGAAATGCGATATCATTGCGGAAGGGATTGTGGCGGCTGCGCGTGAGGTCAATCTGGCGGTGCCGCTTGTGGTTCGGCTGGAGGGCACCAATGTGCAACAGGGCAAGGACATTTTGGCCAATTCGGGCCTTGCGATTGTCCCCGCCAATGATCTGGGCGATGCCGCGCGCAAGATCGTTGCAGAGGTGAAAGCGGCGGCGTAATCAACCCTCGCGCTCCATGGTGATACCAGCCAGCGCTGGCACGAGCCTGACACGGAGCGCGACCAAACCGGCAGACCCCCATTGATGCCGGGGTCATGTTGTGGAGAATATGACGATGAAAATCCTGGTCCCCGTCAAGCGCGTGCTTGATTACAACGTAAAGCCACGCGTCAAGGCGGATGGCTCGGGCATTGATCTTGCCAATGTCAAAATGAGCATGAACCCGTTTGATGAAATCGCGGTCGAAGAAGCGATCCGCCTGCGGGAAAAGGGCGTCGCGACAGAGATCGTCGTCGTGTCGATTGGGGAGCAAAAGGCGCAAGACACGTTGCGCACCGCGCTTGCGATGGGTGCTGATCGCGCAATCCTGATCGTCAGCGAGGACCGGGTCGAGCCGCTCGGCGTTGCCAAGCTTTTGAAAGCGATTGCCGATGAGGAACAGCCCGGGTTGATCATCCTTGGCAAGCAGGCGATTGATGATGACAATAACCAGACCGGCCAGATGCTCGGCGCGTTGACCGGCTGGGGCCAGGGCACTTTTGCCAGCGCGCTTGAAGTCAGCGGTGATACGATCAAGGTCACGCGCGAGATTGATGGCGGTTCCGAAACGGTCGATCTCAAACTGCCCGCAATCGTGACGACCGATCTGCGGCTGAACGAGCCGCGCTATGCGTCGCTGCCCAACATCATGAAGGCAAAATCAAAACCGCTCGCGCAAAAAACCGCGGCTGATTACGGCGTTGATATTGCGCCGCGCATCACGACGCTGAAGGTTGAAGAACCCGCCAAGCGCAGCGCGGGGATCAAGGTCGCCGATGTTGATGAGCTGATCGGCAAGCTCAAGGCGCTGGGAGTCGTGGCATGAAGCGCCACGGTCGCGGCACGCGCCGCTTTTTAGGAGGAGTTGCATGAAGACGCTGGTGTGGGTTGAGCATGACGGCACGGTCGTCAAGGATGCAACGCTTTCGGCCGTGACTGCGGCAGGTAAATTGGGCGAAGTGCATCTGCTGGTGGCGGGCGCAGGCGTTGGCGCGGTGGCAGACGCCGCTGCCAGGATCGCTGGCGTCGGCAAGGTCCATGTCGCCGATGATGCCGCGTTCGGCCATGCGCTGGCGGAAAATATAGCACCTTTGGTGGCAGCGTTGATGGGGCATCATGACGCGTTTGTCGTGCCATCGACCTCAACGGGGAAGAACATTGCACCACGCGTCGCCGCCCTGCTTGATGTCATGCAGATCAGCGACATCCTGTCGGTGGAAAGCGCCGATACCTTCACGCGGCCCATCTACGCGGGCAATGCGATTGCGACCGTCCAGTCAAAGGATGCCAAACTGGTGCTGACCGTGCGCGGCACCGCCTTTGCCAAGGCTGAGACCGAGGGTGGCTCGGGCGTGATCGAGGCGGTTGGTTCGACGGGCGACAAGGGTGTTTCGACCTTTCTCAGCTCAGAAATCGCCAAGTCCGAACGGCCTGAACTGACGAGCGCCAAAATCATCGTCTCGGGTGGGCGCGCGCTTCAGAACAGCGAGAATTTCCACACGATTATCGAACCCCTTGCCGACAAGCTCGGCGCGGGCGTGGGCGCGAGCCGTGCGGCGGTCGATGCGGGCTATGTCCCCAACGACTATCAGGTCGGCCAAACCGGCAAGATTGTCGCCCCCGAAGTTTACATCGCCGTCGGCATTTCCGGCGCGATCCAGCATCTGGCGGGCATGAAGGATTCCAAGGTCATCATCGCGATCAACAAGGATGAAGACGCACCCATCTTCCAGGTCGCGGACTTCGGGCTGGTCGGCGATTTGTTCAAGATCGTGCCGGAGCTGACGGGGAAGCT
>JBBQAU010000199.1:0-4343 GCA_038316685.1 Sphingomonadales bacterium | reverse complement strand
GTTGAGCTGATCGCCACCTTGCGGACATATTTGCCCTTGGCACCCGTCGGTTTGGCCTTGACGATGGCATCGATCAGCGCGTCAAAATTACGACGCAGGTCTTCGGCGGCAAAGCTTGCCTTGCCAATGCCCGAGTGGATGATCCCGGCCTTTTCAACGCGGTATTCAATCTGGCCGCCCTTGGCCGCTTTCACGGCTTCACCTACGTTCATCGTAACCGTGCCAAGCTTGGGGTTGGGCATCATACCCTTTGGCCCCAGGATCTTGCCAAGGCGCCCGACGACGCCCATCATATCCGGAGTTGCAATGCAGCGATCAAAGTCGATTGTGCCGCCCTGGACGAGTTCCATCAAGTCTTCGGCACCGACAACATCGGCCCCTGCTTCACGTGCTTCATCAGCCTTGGCACCCTTGGCGAACACGCCGACGCGCACCGTTTTGCCGGTGCCCGCAGGTAGCGTGACGACGCCGCGGACCATCTGGTCGGCGTGACGGGGATCGACACCCAAATTCATCGCGACTTCGATCGTTTCGTCAAACTTGGCGGTGGCATTGGCCTTAGCCAGCGCAATCGCTTCGTTGATGCCATAAAGCTTTTCGCGGTCAACCGCGGTGCCGAGGGCTTTTGCCTTCTTGGTCAGCTTTGTCATGATCTTAGCCCTCCACCACTTCGAGGCCCATTGCGCGGGCGCTGCCTTCGATGATGCGGGTTGCCGCCTCAATATCGTTGGCGTTCAAATCCTTCATCTTGGTCTGGGCGATTTCCGAAAGCTTGGAGCGCGCAATCGTGCCGGCAGAAACCTTGCCCGGCTCCTTTGAACCCGACTTCAGGCCTGCTGCCTTCTTGATCAAATAACTCGCCGGTGGCGTCTTTGTCTCAAACGAAAAGCTGCGATCGGCATAGACAGTGATGACGGTCGGGATCGGCATGCCGACTTCCTGATCGCCTGTCGCCGCGTTAAACGCTTTGCAGAATTCCATGATGTTTACGCCGCGCTGACCCAGGGCTGGGCCGATTGGCGGGGAGGGATTGGCCTTGCCTGCGGGAACCTGCAGCTTGATATAGCCAGTAATCTTTTTTGCCATTTACTCACTCTCTAGTTGGGTGAGACACAAGGTGTCACCCGGTTCAAGTTTAGCGGTTCAAGCGGCTGTTTGACGGCCTCCCGCATGCACATTTCCTTCCCCATAATTGGGAAAGGAAAATTACTTTACCCGCTCGACCTGCTCGAAATCGAGCTCGACCGGGGTGGCGCGACCAAAGATCGACACCGAAACCTTGACCTTGGACTTGTCAAAATCGAGTTCTTCGACGGTCCCGTTAAAGCTTGCAAACGGCCCGTCAAGCACCTTCACCGCATCGCCAATCTCGTAATCGACCTTTACCTGCTGCTTAACATTCGCAGCGGCGGCCTCTTCCTTGGTCGACAGCATCCGATTCGCCTCGGTTTCGCTGATCGGCTGGGGTTTACCCATTGATCCCAGGAAACCGGTTACCTTTGGCGTGTTTTTCACCAAGTGATAAACGTCGTCATTCATTTCAAGCTTGGCGAGCACGTATCCAGGCATAAATTTCCGCTCAACCTGAATTTTTTTGCCGCGACGCGCCTCGGTGATGGTTTCGGTGGGAACCTCCACCGCCTCAACCAATCGGTCGAGACCCATCCGGGTCGCCTCCGCCATGATCGAGTCGCGGACCTTGCCCTCAAAACCGGAATAAGCGTGAATTATATACCAGCGCGCCATGCGTTCCTGTGCCTTTAATGCTGAACTCATTTCGCCATCGTCAAAAGTGCCTTGACGATCAGCGCAAAGATGGAATCAACGGTGAAGAAAAATACCGCGAGCAGCGTTGTCATGATCACTACCATGATACCGGTCGTGATTGTTTCGCGCCGGGTCGGCCAGACGATCTTGGCGGTTTCCGCCTTGACCTGATTGAAAAATTCCATCGGAGTCGTTTTTGCCACGTGTTCCGTCCTTATTGTCCAAATCGAGACATAGGTCCGCTGCCCGTTCCCGCAAAGGGCCGGACGACGATTAATCCCAATTTCGGATTGACCTTGCCAATAACCAGCTTGCGCCACAAACGCAAGCCAAGGGGCGTAAGGGCCGCGGCGGCAGCCATGAACAGGGGCGGTGGCAGGGGAGCTCGGACTCGAACCGAGGGCCTTCGGTTTTGGAGACCGACGCTCTAACCAGCTGAGCTACACCCCTTTGCGGCGTTGGTCTTTAGCCGGGCACGGCGTGGGTCGCAAGGCCGATCAGACTCGCAACAACCATAGCTGCCTGAAGTAGTCTGCAGCTCAGCAAGAGGTTGCCAGCGCCAGCGTCAGCGCCGGTGCGCTGCGACCGGCGGCATAATCAACGTCTCAATACTCTAATTTTATGCTGTTCAGGCCGCGATGGCGTAGGGTTTGATCTCGCCAGCAAGATAAAGATTGCGCGCTTTGGCGCGGCTCAGTTTGCCCGAGCTTGTCCGGGGGAGGGTGCGAGGGGGAATCAATTCTATCACGCAATTCATGCCCGTCACAGAGCGGACGCGTTCGCGAATTTCATCGCGCAATCGGGTCCGCTCAACCTCGTCAGAGCTTCGGCACTGAACCAGAACCGCCGGCGTTTCCTCTCCCCCGGGTGTTGTGATGGCAAATGCCGCAATGTCACCCGCCTTGAAGCCGGGCAGTTGCTCAACCGCCCATTCAATATCCTGCGGCCAATGGTTGCGGCCGTTGACGATGATCATATCCTTGGCGCGGCCAACGATGTAGATATAGCCTTCTGACATATAGCCCATGTCGCCGGTATCGAGCCAGCCACCGACCAGGCATGCGGCCGTCGCCTCCGGGTCACGGAAATACCCTTCCATAATCGACGGCCCACAGCACCAGATTTTGCCGATCGCGCGCTCAGGAAGCGGAGTGCCATCCTCTTCGCGGACTTCGATGCGCATATCGCGGGCCGGTTTGCCGCAATTAACGATTGCCCGAAAGCGCTGCGGCCTGTCCTGCCCAACGGCGACACCGGAAAGCTGGGTTTCTTCTACCAGCTCCACCCGGATACCTTCGCCGGGTGGCATGATCGAGACGGCCAGCGTCGCCTCGGCAAGGCCATAGCTTGGTAAGAAGGCGCTCGCCTTGAAGCCAGCCTCGCTGAAGGCATCGACAAAATGTTGCATCACGTCGGGCCGGATCATGTCAGCACCATTGCCGGCCAACCTCCAGCGCGAGAGATCAAACCGCGCTGACGCCTTGGTCTGGCTCGACATTCGGCGCGAGCAAATGTCATAGCCAAAGGTCGGGGAATAGCTGATTGTTGTTCCCTGATTACGGCTAATCAGATCGAGCCAGGCGAGTGGACGGCGCGCAAAGTCTTCGGTCTTCAAGAAATCGACCGACACCTGATTGGCAACGGGTGAGAGAAAACAGCCAACCAGTCCCATGTCATGATAAAGCGGCAACCACGAAATGCACCGATCAGTATCGATCAGTTCCATCCCATGGCTGTGGGCGGCAAGATTATTAAGCAACGCATTGTGGGTGATTGCAACGCCGTGCGGAAAGCGCGTTGAGCCGCTGGAATATTGCAGATAGGCGATATCGCGGGTTGTGGCCTGGGGCAGGCGCGCGATCGGTGCAGCCTGCGCGGCAAGGGTTATCCAATCAATTCCACCAACGCCACCCAAACGTGCCGCTTCGCCCGCCATTTCAGCCAGTTCGGGCGGGTAAATCAGCAGGCGGGGATCGCAGCTGGCGAGTTGCACCCGGATCTGATCGATATATGAATCACGGCCGCCAAAGGAAGTTGGCAGCGGCAACGGCACCGGCCATGCGCCGGCATAGACCACGCCAAAAAACAGCGCGGCAAATTCGGGACCGGTTTCAGCAACCATCGCAATGCGATCCAACGGGCGGATGCCCATGGCGATCAGGCGCAGCGCCATCTCGATCGCGTCCGAGCGCAATTGAGCATAAGTGTAAGAGCGGACAAGACTGCCACGTGCATCGTGGAAATTAAAGCCGCGCGAACCGGCAGCTGCATAATCAAGCGCCTCACCCAGCGTGTCAAAGTCGGATAATCGGCGTGGCAAGCTATCGATGGTCGGTGTCGGGGCAGTCACTGGCGCAGTTAGGCGATTGATTACTGCCTCCCCTGCGACCTGTTGTGCCTCAATACCCATGTTTGCCCTGCCGTTTACGGAACACCCCAGCGCCGGGTATGTCAACACCCCTTGCGCTGATCAAGTCCAAGCTAGCAAAATCTGATTGGACTGTGGCACAATGATGGCATGGCCCATGCCCCCCGATCCTTACCCCCGTTAAACCCCGCTTCCCTGGACAGGATGG
>JBBQAU010000198.1:0-4373 GCA_038316685.1 Sphingomonadales bacterium | reverse complement strand
GCCAGCTTAGCCTCCACTTCGGCATGCCGCTGCCCCAGCTCACTCATCGAGAGTTTTGCCAGCCACGGTTCCGCACCTGAGGGATCGAACATCGCGCGATCAATGGCGCTGCGTTGGCCGGTGAGTTTGGCGACCAGCGCCTCGGCCTCGTGCGCCGTCTTTTTCAGTGCGACTGCGCGTTCGCGCTCTTGCGCTGCGACTTTTTTGTCTTTCTTGCTACCCTTGGGGCCGCCTTCCGCGCGCGGCTGGTTTTTGCCCAGAATCATGTCGGTATAGTCATCAAGGCTGCCGGCATATTCTTGTGCTGTACCCCCATCGACCAGCACCAGCCGGTCTGCGGTCAGCTCGATCATGTGGCGATCATGACTGACGACGACGACCGCGCCGTCATAGGCGTTGAGCGCCTGCACCAGCGCCTCACGCGCATCAACGTCCAGATGGTTGGTCGGCTCGTCGAGGATCAGCATGTGCGGCGCATCCCGCGTGATAAGCGCCAGCGCAAGCCGCGCACGCTCTCCGCCCGAGAGTTTGCCGACACGCGTCGTCGCCTTTTCGCCCTGAAAGCCAAACCGGCCCAGCTGCGCGCGCACCGCCGACGGCGTTTTGCCCGTCATCAACCGCGACATATGTTCAATCGGCGTATCATCGCCATCAAGTTCCTCAACCTGATATTGCGTGAAATAACCGACGCGCATCTTGCCCGATTTGGTCATGTCGCCTTCCATCGGGGCGAGCTGTGCGGCGAGCAGGCGCGCAAGCGTGGTCTTGCCATTGCCATTGCGGCCCAAAAGCGCAATCCGGTCATCGGGATCAAGCCGCAGGTTCAGCCGTTGCAGAATTGGTTTATCGCCATAGCCAACCGTCGCCATGTCGAGCGTGACGAGCGGCGGTTTCAGCTCATCGGGGCTGGGAAAATCAAAGCTGAGCGTCGGATCATCCGCCATCGCCGCAATGGGCTGCATCTTGGCGAGCATTTTCTGGCGGGACTGCGCTTGTTTGGCGGTCGAGGCACGCGCGGAGTTGCGCGCGATATAATCCTGCAGCTTGGCACGCTGCGCATCCTGGCTCGCTTTGGCGGCCGCAAGTTGCGCGGCGCGCTCCGCCCGTTGCCGCTCAAACGAATCATAACCGCCCGCATAAAGCGTGGTCTTGCCGCCCTCCAGATGCAGGATGTTGTCGACGACGTTGTTCAGCAGATCACGCTCATGGCTGATGACGACCATCATGCCCGGATACGCCTTCAGGAAGTTTTCCAGCCACAAGGTCGCTTCAAGATCGAGATGGTTTGACGGCTCATCGAGGAGCAGCAGATCGGGCTCGGAAAATAACAAAGCGGCGAGCGCGACGCGCATCTTCCAGCCGCCGGAATAGCTGTCGAGCGGGCGCTGCTGCATGTCTTCATCAAAGCCCAAACCGACCAGAATGCGCGCCGCGCGGGCTTCCGCTGTATAGGCGTCGATCGCGTTCAGCCGTTCGTGGATTTCACCAATCCGGTCGGGATCATGGCAATCCTCGGCTTCTGCAAACAAGGCTGCGCGCTCGACATCGGCATCAAGCACGGTTTCAATCGGCGTGCGCGTGCCGTGCGGGGCTTCCTGCTGGAGATAACCGATGCGCGTCTTGCGCGGCATTTCAATCTCGCCGTCATCGGGCTCGATCGCGCCGATCATCACCTTCATCAAGGTCGATTTGCCAGCACCGTTGCGGCCGATCAGCCCGACACGGCTCCGCGCTGGCAAGGTCGCGCTTGCACGTTCCAGTATCGCGCGCCCGCCAAGGCGCACCGTGATGCCATTGATATTGAGCATGACCGCGCGCCTATCACGGCTCGGCCCCGTCCCCAAGCGCTGAGTCATCGGATGCGTATCGCTCAGCTGCCCCAAGCCGAAGCGGACCACCAGCATGAGCCGCAAAAATTATCTGGCATCTGGAACGACGAATCAAGCATTGCAACATGGGGATTCCTGCGCGCCATTACCACCGGACATTAAGGCCATATTGGCGCGGGCTTGCGTGACGGGCAAGGGCAGCGGCGGCCAGCATACGCAGGCTTTTTGCCACAACCCAAAGCCCTATCGCTGTTGCCACCGGGCGAGCGGACGATAGGAGCGATCCCCGCAGAGGAACCAAGAATGACCGAACAAACGCACGACATCGTCGATACCGCAGTTGCCGCTGGCAGCTTTTCCACACTCGTCGCCGCCGTCACCGCAGCTGGCCTTGTCGATACGTTGAAGGGCGCAGGCCCGTTCACCGTGTTTGCCCCCACAGATGACGCGTTCGCCGCACTGCCAGAAGGCACCGTCGAGAACCTCGTCAAGCCAGAGAATAAGGATCAGCTGACCGCAATCCTGCTTGGCCATGTTGTACCAGGTGCCGTGATGGCCGCCGATGTCGCTGGCCAGGTAATGGACCCGGCAACCGCCGGTGGCGCGACGCTCCACGTTGATGGCACACACGGCGTTGTCGCTGGCGGCGCAACGGTTGTGACGGCAGACATTGTCTGCACCAATGGCGTAATTCACGTAATCGACAAGGTGATTCTGCCGCAGGGCTGAGTGACCTGACGCTGCAACCGGGGGCCAAGCGTCCCCGGTTGCTACGCCGCCAGCAAAGCCCCCGCCCCGCCAAGATCGACCGACACCAGCCGACTTACGCCTGGCTCGACCATTGTCACGCCGAACAGGCGATGCATACGGCTCATTGTCACCGCGTTGTGAGTGACGATAAGATAGCGGGTTTGGGTTTCCTGTGTCATCGCGTCGAGCAAATCACAGAACCGTTCGATATTGGCGTCGTCAAGCGGCGCATCGACCTCGTCGAGCACACAAATTGGGGCCGGGTTCGTCAGGAACAGGCCGAAGATCAATGCCACTGCGGTCAGCGCCTGTTCGCCGCCCGAGAGCAACGTCAGCGATTGCAGCTTTTTTCCCGGGGGCTGCGCCATGATCTCCAGCCCAGCCTCAAGCGGATCATCTGAATCAACCAGTTCCAGGTGCGCCTGCCCGCCATTGAACAGCGTCATAAACAGCCGTCGGAAATGGCCATTGACCGCCTCAAACGCGGCAAGCAAGCGCTGGCGGCCCTCGCGATTGAGCGTGCCGATTGAGCCACGCAGGCGGTTGACGGCATGGGCTAATTCGTCACGCTCGCGAATATTGCTGTCGCGCGCGGTTTCGATTTCGGCGAGTTCGGTTTCGGCGACGAGGTTGACAGGGCCGATGCGATCCCGCTCGGCGGACAGTCGCTCGTGGCGGGCGGATTCATCGGCCGGGCCGCGCACCTCGGTCGCATCAAAACCGATACGCTCAGGCAGCAGCACGGGCGGACATTCAAAGCGCTCGCCCGAAACGCGGCCCATTTCGACCCGGCGCAGTTCCTGACTTTCGAGTCGCGCCGCCGCGCCGGCCCGCGTCTCGCGCGCTTGCGATAGCGCTTCGGCGGTCTGGCGGGCGGTCTGTTCAAGGGCGCGTCGTTCGGCTTCGCCAGCCTGTTCAGCCGCCATAACGGTAGCAGCCTCGGTGCGCGCGGCATCATACATCGCCTCAAACTCGGCAATTTGGCGATCAAGGATCGCGGGGCGCGCGGCAAGAATCGCCGATTCTTCCTCCAGCGCGGTCTCACGTCCGGCCATGTCAGCGATTCGCCTTGCTGCCTCGCCTGCGCGATTGTGCCAGTTGCGCGCATCGGCCTGCCCCACCGCCAGCCGTTCGCGGTCCGCCGCCAGATCGCGCAGCACAGCGGCCTGATCAGCGCGGGCCTGCGCCACGGCGGTCCGCCTTGTATCGGCATCGGCCTGGAGCGCGCCAACCCTCGCCCGGCTGTCGGTGCCGTCAGGGAGCGTCGCCACCTGACGCTGGGCGCTGGTGACGTCAGCGATGGCCTCGTTGCGTTCGCCATCAATGCGGCGGCGGCGCGCGTCAAGATCGGCGCGCTGTGCGTCGACGCGTTCGATCGCCGCCGCTGCGCGATCTTCACGCCGGATCGCTTCGCGCGTCTGAACTTCGGCAGTCTCCAAAGCGCGGCGGGCTGCGGTGGCACGCACGCGCGCGCCGGCAATCGCCGCATCGATCCGGGCAAGCTCTGCTTCAGCACCCGCCACCGCCACGGCGGCGGCGGGGCGCTGCTTATCGAGGCTGTCGAAACGGTTGATCCGTTCGAGCCGCTCAGCAGCCGCTGCGCCGCCTGAGCGTGCAACAAAGCCGTCCCAACGCCGCAGACCACCCGCCATCGTCACCAGTCGCTGCCCGACCGCCAGCGGAACGCCGCCGTCAACTTCCGTCACGAACACCTGCGCCAGCCGCCGGGCGAGCGCGGGCGGTGCCTGAACGTGGCGCGACAGGGCTGCTGCACCCGCCGGTGCGGTCGGATCA
>JBBQAU010000197.1:0-4381 GCA_038316685.1 Sphingomonadales bacterium | reverse complement strand
AAGATGCCGACAGCGGGCGGACGGGCATTAGCAGGCCAGCGACGAATTAAATCGTCGAGCAGGGCCCTTGCGGCTTTCTCGAACTCTGTGAATTGTTGCGAATTCGCGTCACCCAAAACCATCGGCAACAGTGGCACGGGTGAACACACGGCATTCCAGGCGTTCGTTAAGAGCGCTGCCGGTTCGACGCGCGTGCTGACCGTTGCGCTTAACAAAACGGCCTGATTGAAACGCAAAAGCGGTTGCGCGTGCGTAACCAATGTGCCGGCGCTGCGAGCCAAAGCGACCGACAAGCCGGGCAGCAAACGCGCGGCGAAAACCTGTGATGGCTTTCTGGTTGATATGCCTCGCGCCGAAGTCATGCGGTGTGCCTTTTTACTGAAACTATGCTGGTAATAAGAAAAAGAAACATTTCATACTTCGCTGTTTTATCAGCGTGGTCTATGGGGTTACACAGGGTTGGCCCTGTTTATGAACTGTCCACGCTCAACCCTGATGATTAAAATGCCAAAGTGTCAGAATTTCGCTGATTAAGATTGTCATTCCTGTGACGAACGATGGCTGTTGCGGACAGGTCACACACAAGATGAATGTCAGGGGTAACTCCAGCATCGGCCATAGCTACACTCATGACTGTCGGGCGAAATAATGAAGAGCCTCGAACGGTTGTACCGGGCAACAAATTCTTGTATTGCATAATTGTAACCCTCTTTGATAGACGATGATGTTGTTTGGATCTTGATGAAGAATTTTCATCAACCCTATAAGGTTAGGGCAGGTCACGTCAGAAATGTCGTCGGAAGGCGCTTCAAACTGAAGAGCGCGGCTTAACTGTGAGCGCAGACGGACTAGGTAACGAGCGTTTCGAATCGCGGCTGGGTCAGTGATGAGCCTGACTGCCTGGTGCGTTTGCCTCTCGTGTTTCCGATCCTGTTGGCTTGGCGCTTTCAGCCGCTCCGAAATGGATTTGGTTATGTTCGGGACGGAGCACCGAGTCAGCGTTCGTATCAACAGCGAGCATCCGTGAAAGCGTGTTGTGAGGCTGTCCCAACGCGGGCAAAATCGCCACGGTCACATTGTCCGGGGCAAGCTTGGCGGGGCGGAACTGCGGCGGGCGGGGCGGCGTTTTGCGGTATTCGGCCATCACCGCGAAACGGGGATGACTGGCGGCGAGGTCGCCGATGCTGCGGGACGCGCGCTTCGTGATCTGGCGCACGCGTTCCCTTGTGACGCCGGTGTTCAGACCAAGCTCGTCCAGCGTAGCCACATCGAAGACGCGACGCTCGACGATCTCTTTGTCACGACCAAGCTTCTGTTCGAGCTTTTCGATCTCGATCGGGCAGACGCCGTGGGTGAGTGGGCGGCGAAGCATTGTTGCCCCATGATCGACCAGGTTTGCCCCCGCAATCCGCTTTGCCCGAGGGCGCTTACGGAGCTGTTCTATTCCCGTTGAACGCTGAAGACCGATATATTCCTCCACGAGCGACCGGGTTGCGGCGTGCGCCAGATAATCCGAAGCGGCCGCTTCTGTGCGGGCCAACGCTCCCTCATCCTCGATGATCGATTCAAGCGTCGTTTCCTCGCCATCGCCCCCCACCGATATGGCGTGTAGCGACACGGTGGTGGCATCGACCTTCTTGGCCGAAGGGCGCTGGTCGGTCATTAGCCGGAAGCGCAGGCTTTGAAGTTCGCCGCGAATTTGCCAATTGACGAAGGTCGTGAACATGGCTTTGGCGGGATTATATCCCTGAATTGCGCGGTGTACGGCAATTGCGCAGCACTGTTCTGCATCTTCCCAATGCGCGACCAAGCCATATTGGCGGATGAAATGGCGAATACGGGGCGCGATCAGCTTGAGGATCGATACAAAAGCCTTGTCTACAGACGCGCGCTGCCGCGCGCTCGAGACGCCACCGCCCTCCGGCATATTTTCGAGTACGGTAGCAACCGCTGCTTCCAGCGCGATCGTGGTTTTCGACATTGGTTTTTCCCCAAACAAGTGGAGTGGTGGCCCCTTGCCAACCGTTCCCCTCACACTGTCTATCTGGGAGCAAAATCCTTAATAGGATTGATATTATCCTATACGAAAGATTACGTATTCAATCCTATATTTTAGGGTGAGTGACGGATTTCCGCCCTCGTTCGGTGCGTTCCAATCAGGCGCCGAACCGGGCGGGCGAGATGCGGCGATCGATAAAGCCCAGCAACCACGAACGGTGTGCACTGGCGGCGTCGCCAGTTTTTGCGATTCGCTGGTTCGCGCTTGCAGCACCGACTTGCGCATCAAGCAGCACCTTGGCGCGGCTCGGGTCGAGTCCGCCCTTGAGGAAGCGGATCGCGTCGCCGGCGCCGAGGTGGTGGCCGAGATAGGCGGCGCGCGCGACGGTGACGATGTCGCTGCCGATCTCGATCCCGGCATGCTGTAGGTGGGCGACACTGCGCAGCGCATAGTCCGCCGTCGCGTGGATCGACGCTGCGCCGTCATAGCGGAGCGCCAAGAGTGCCGAGCGCGCGGCCGGAAGCACCCGGCCATTATCGCCGAGCCAGCCCTGTTTAACGGCGAAATCGTGCAGCCATGTTCCCGCGCGCTCCGCCTCGCCTTGCCAAGTGCTGCCCAGAAACTGGCCGAGACCCGCCGCACTCGACCGCGGATTGCGAGATCCCGTCTTCCAGCTGCCATCACCATTTTTGCCGGCCTCTGCATCAACGATTGCGGCAAGTGCAGCAGCCGGAATGCCGGTGCGCGTCGCGGCTGCATCGAATATGGCGGTGTAACGCGCATTCGGACCCAGGCCGTCAATTGCCCCGGCCGTCGGCGTCGTTAAACCGGCCAGCGGCACCAACAACGGCGCTTTCTCAACCACCGGCGGTATCAGGGAGGACTGCGGCGCAACTGTCCCGCCTGGCTGGCTTTTCGGTAACAGCAGCGACAGTAGCGAATCCAGATTGAATTCAATGTTTTGCGGTGATGTCGTAAGCCGCTGATCCGGGTGACTGTCGCTGCCGAGTGCGGCGCGCCACAGCCGCGTGGAAACGTCGCTTTGCGCCTGGGCATAGATCAGCGCTGCCTTCTCGGCAGGCGGCAAGCGAGTTAGGTCGTTGGCAACGATCATGAGACGTGCTCTCCCGCAATTGCCCTTGATCGCCGCGCGACATCCTGATCGCGGCTAAAGCGGGCTGCAGAAAAATCGTCGATCCGACCCTGCTCAGCTGTCGCTGCGGCGCGGTCAGCTTCGGCGCGATAGCGTTCTGCGGCCCCCTCAATCGCGCGCAACGCACCATAAGCCTCCGCCGCCTGAACGCGCAGGCCGGTCAATCGGGCGTCGACCATAGCGCGCTCCTGCGATAACCGTTCGCGCTGTGTGCGCATCCGCGTCATGAAGGCGTGGGCGCAAGAGTCCCAATGGGTTGCCGCGATCTCGGTCTCGCGACGGACCGAGCGGTCGATCGTGTCGCGTGTCTCCTCGATCACCATCAACTGCGTGACCTGAACGCTGATCGAGAGGCGCATCGCGTCGATCTCCCGCTGGCGCAGGCGCAACGTCGCATCAAAGGGCGTGATCACGCAACATGTTCCAAGATTGCGGCGAGTGCGGCAAAGCTGTCGGTCAGGTTTCCGCGATCCTGCTTGGTCTGGGTCAGCAGCGCCTCGATTTGCGGCGCGAGCGCAATCGCCCGGTCGACTTCGGGGTTGGCACCGCTCTGATAGGCGCCGAGCCGGACGATCTCCTCCATGTCGGCATAGGTCGAAAGGACCGATCGCGCGGCCAGACGAAGCGCGTTCTGGTCGGGGTCGAGCGCACCGGGAAGCGTGCGCGACACCGATTTGAGGATGTCGATTGCCGGGTAACGCCCGCGTTCGGCAATGCGCCGCGTGATAACGATATGCCCGTCGAGAATACCGCGCACTGCATCCGCAACGGGTTCGTTGTGGTCATCGCCATCGACCAGCACCGTGAACAGGCCGGTAATCGATCCCTGACCGGGTAGCCCGGGGCCAGCGCGCTCAAGCAAGCGTGGCAATTCGGCGAAAACCGTCGGCGTATAGCCCTTGGTCGCGGCTGGCTCGCCGCTGGCCAAGCCGATCTCGCGCTGCGCCATCGCAAAGCGCGTGACCGAATCCATCAGGCACAAAACGTTTAGCCCCTCGTCGCGGAAATGTTCGGCGATCGCCATCGTGGTCCATGCCGCCTGACGGCGCATCAAGGCGGGTTCGTCGGACGTGGCGACGACCACGACACTGCGGGCGAGACCTTCGGGGCCGAGATCGTCCTCGACGAATTCCTGCACCTCGCGACCGCGCTCACCGACCAGCCCGATCACTGCGACATCGCAGCCGGTCCAGCGCGCAAGCATCGACAGCAGAACCGATTTGCCGACG
>JBBQAU010000196.1:0-4401 GCA_038316685.1 Sphingomonadales bacterium | reverse complement strand
TGGTTCGATACTGGCGATGTTGCGGTCATCCACGCCGATGGCACGATGCAGATCACGGATCGCGCAAAGGATGTCATCAAATCGGGTGGCGAATGGATTAGTTCTGTCGATCTTGAAAATGCGGCCGTCGGGTGTCCCGGTGTCGCAGAGGCTGCCGCAATCGGCGTCTATCACCCGAAATGGGATGAGCGACCCCTGCTGCTCGTGGTCCGCAAGCCTGGCAGTACGGTCTCACCCGAGCAAATTGCCGCGCACCTCGTCAATCATGTCGCCAAATGGTGGTTGCCCGACGAAATTCTGTTTGTCGATGATCTGCCGCACACCGCCACCGGTAAGCTGCTCAAGACGGCGCTGCGCACCCAATATAAGGACTACCGGTTGGTCGCTGCATGATCGATCGCGTGGCGATTGATGCGGTCATGATCGGCGCGTCAAAGCCCTTCGCGCGCGGAGAATTTAGCAGCTTCGACAAGCGGCCCGTTGATGATCCGGTCGCCGTCGGTGTGGAGGGGCTTGTCGGCGACACCCAGACCGACCGCCGCTATCATGGCGGACCTGACAAGGCGGTGCATTTTTATCCGGCGGATCATTATGCGTTTTGGGCGGACCTGATCCCCGATCTTGCGCCCAAATTTGTCGCAGGCGGGTTTGGCGAAAATTTATCGGCCAGCGGATTGACCGAGGATCAGGTGTTTGTCGGCGATCATTGGCAGATGGGCAGCGTCATCTTTGAGGTCGCACAAGGTCGTCAGCCCTGTTGGAAGGTTGATGCCCGCTTCAACCGCGATGGTGTGGTGCGGCAAGTCGTCAAAACCGGCCGCTCGGGCTGGTATTTCCGCGTCATCCAGCCAGGGGTGATCGTTGCGGGCGAGGACATGCAGTTGGTGGTGCGCCCGCAGCAAACATGGTCAGTCGCCAGGGTAACGGCGGCGATTCTGCTCAAACGAGCAACGCCTGCGGAGTTCGCCGATCTGGCACGGTTGCCGGCATTGGCGCAGGGGTGGCGGGAGCGGGCAGAACGTCACGCTGCCTAAATTATAACGTTCAAAAAAACGCAGACATATTGAGCGACAGATAACGCGTATCGCCCGTCACATTCCGATTGGGGGCAGTCGCCAGAAAGCGCCCCTTTGCCAGCCAGATGAAATCGCCCTCAAATTGCAGCCTCCCCGGCACCAGCCACCAGCGCAGCCGCGAATCGATTTCCCATCCTGCGTCCGCGCCGGATCGTCCGGTCGGGTCAATCACGCCGGTTGCGGCAAACGCATCTGTGGCTGAGGCCAGCCAAATCTTTCGGACTGAAACAAAGCCGTCCAGACGGCGGGATGGTGCCATGTCCAGCCTTCCGCCGAGCGATACCATGTTGGTCCGCGCAATCGAACTGAGCAGGCCCGAGGGTGAAAAATCACGACGCCGCTGGCCAAACAGCGTGTCGAAGCGTGTAAAATTGCCGGGCGTGTTTGCGTCGTTGCCGCTGCCATAATCAAATTCGACGGCAAGACGCGGTCGCCAGCGCTGGTGGAAGCTAAAGCCGCTTTCGGCGTGCAGGAACCACGCGGACACGGGCAATTGCGGCGCATCGACCGCCAGACCGGTGCGCGTCGTGCCTGTCTGGTGGAGCAATTCGACATCAAGGTCGACAGAACTCATCTGCGGCGCGGCAAACAGCCTGCCGCCAAATGTCGTCAGTTGCCGATCACGCGTCGCACGATCTGGTCGGTCGCGCTCCTCAAGGCGAAGCGCGGTAAGATCGAGGCTGACGGGGCCGATCAAATTCTCGCCTTTGACGAACCCGCCCCATAAACGCGTGTCGAAACCGACATGATCGACCACAACTCTGCCGGTGCGTAACCCCTCAAAATCGTCGGGTAGCGCCTGGTTCGGCAGGACATAGATCAGCGTCGCGCTCCAGGCGTCGGGGCCGTGAAGCTCAGCGCGCAATCCCGTGAAGGTGCGGGTCGTGTTGCGATAATCGTCATTGGCGACCAGTCGTGCCGAGTTGATGTCCAGCACCATGCGACCAGCGGTGATCTTTGCGTTGACCGGCGCGGTCTGCGCATCACCGATCTGATAAGCGATATAGGCCTGAACAGGTTCGATGCCGTTGATTTCGTTCGTACTGATGCTGCTTGTGCGGTCTGCTGCAAGCACCCGGCTGTCCCATAGGTCGAGACCCAGGGTGAGCGGGCCATGATGATAGCTGCTCTGAATAATTGTACGAAGATTGATGAGCTGCTCATCTGCGGGACGCCCAACGCGTGCCTGACCCGCGATCGTTTCATACCGCAAACGCACAGAAGCAGCGATGTCGAAAGTCGGGTGATCCTCTGCCAAAGCAGGTCTGGCAACCAGCATCACGGCAAAGGCAAGGATGCAAAACTTGGTCATACATGCCTTGCGAAAGCGGAAGGTGGCTCGCCCGCCCTAAGGACGCGGGGCATCCGGCTCAAACAGTTTTTTGGCTAGGCCGGCGCTGTTTTTCTTTGTCGTCCATTACCGGCTTGGTTCAGCCAAACAGGTCACCCTGCGGCCCCGGCGGCGGACGGAACAGGTCGTTCCGCAGCGCGATCCGCTCCCGGTTCAAACCGTTCTTTCGGCAGGCGATCTCAAAGCGCGTCCGCAACAAATCTGCCCAGGCACCGCTGCCGCGCATCCGCGTGTGGAACGCGGGGTCATTGTCGCGCCCGTCGCGTAGCGACCGGATGATGCTCATGACTTTGCCTGCTCGCTCGGGGTAATGCGTCTCAAGCCACGCCCTAAAGAGCGGGGCCACCTCCCACGGCAGTCGCACGGGTAGGAAAAACGCCGCGCGCGCACCTGCGGTCGCTGCTGCTTCCAGAATATGCTCCAACTCGTGATCGGTAATCGCAGGAATCACCGGGGATACCGACACATAGGCCGGGATGCCTGCGAGCGATAACTGCCGCACCGCCTCCAGCCGCTTGCGGGGGTGGGGTGCGCGCGGTTCCAGCGTCATCGCAATTTTGGGATCGAGCGAGGTGATCGAGACCGCCACCGCCACCAGCCCCTTTGCCGCCATGGGGGCCAGCAGATCAATGTCGCGCGTCACCCGATCCGATTTGGTGGTGATCGTCAGCGGATGGTCGCATGCCGCCAGCACCTCAAGGCAGTCGCGCATGATCCGCCAGTCGCGCTCGATTGGCTGATAGGCATCGGTGTTGGTGCCAAAGGCGATCGGGGCAGGGGCATAACCCCGCTTGCTGATCTCCGCGCGCAGCAGCGCTGCCGCGTCGGGCTTGGCAAACAGCTTGGTCTCGAAATCGATGCCCGGCGACAGATCGTGAAAGGCGTGGCTTGGCCGGGCAAAGCAATAGATGCAGCCATGCTCACAGCCGCGATAGGGGTTGACCGATCGATCAAACGGGATGTCGGGCGACGCGTTTCGGGAGATGATTGTGCGCGGGTGTTCGACCATTACCGTGGTGCGGATCGGTGATGGCGCGCCGTCTATGGTCTCGCGGTCGTCAAGCCAGTCGCCATCGGCTTCGCGTTGCTCCACTGCAAAACGAATGCTTTGCGAGTTGATCGTCGCACCGCGGGCAGGGCGTTTGGTTGACTTCATCCCCCGGGCATAGCCGCGCAACTCGAACAAAAACAGAACATTAATTTCGTTCTGATTTGCGGAAATCAGCATGATTGAAAATGTGGGGCGAAAATGATGGTGATTGTGGATACATGATTCAATCCGATCCAAACCTTAAACCAGGAGGAAATGAGATGTCTCGACTATTGAAGCCACTCCTGGCGGCATTGTTGTCTGCGGTCGCTGTTCCCGCATTGGCAGATGACCGGATCGTCGACGTCAGCAACGTAAGGTCGGTCGCTGCCTTGCTGCAGGAGGCGGGATACAGAGCGGTGATCAAAAGCAACGATGACAAAAAATTTTACATCGAAAGCGCGGCAAATGGGGGCAATTTCAGCGTAAATTTTTATGGCTGCAAAGAGGATGCAGATTGCGATTCATTTGAATTTCACGCCTGGTACAAGAAGCAACCTCAATACACTGCGGCACTGGCGAATGACTGGAATGAGAGCAAACGTTTCTTGAAACTGTCAATCGACAAGGACGGTGATCTGAACGAGTATCTTTATGTTTCGGCAGTCGGAAAAATGACTTACGCAAACTTCGTCGATTACGTTGAATGGTTCACCTTCATGGATGGCGAACTGAGCAAGTTTCTGTCCGATCGGGCTGCGCTGACGAAGAGGTAAGCTTGCAGCAGGTGCCTGTGCATGCAGTCATCGCTCCATCAGGCGCGGCATGAGCTCAACGAAATTGCAGGGGCGGTGTCGGCTGTCGAGCTGGTCGCGCAAGATGCCGTCCCAGCCATCCTTCACCGCACCCGTTGAGCCGGGCAGTGCGAAGATATAGGTGCCTCG
>JBBQAU010000195.1:0-4434 GCA_038316685.1 Sphingomonadales bacterium | reverse complement strand
CGCGTCGGTAACGCCAAATTTCGTTACCGTTTTCAAATCCAATCCAGGTCTGCCCCGTCGCCGGATCAATCGTCATCGATTCTGAATCGCGATCCCGCTTCTGCCAGCCTGAAGCTGGGCCCTCAGCAAGCGATGTGAACTTACGCTGAGAAACGCGGCCCGCCCTATCAAGCCGAAACCGGATTGCTTCACCGCTATCGCTCAGCAGGGTGAAGCTGTCCCCGTCGATGTGCATCGACGAAAACCCTCCAAATTCTGGATCATCGCTCAACAGCCGATAGCCGCGCTCAAAACGTAATTTGCCAATCCTTCGGGGGTCCACCTCCCCTGAATCAAATCGAACCGCCTCGGCCCAAAAGGGCTTGTGTCGGTTGAACAATTCGATTCGTACCATTCCCGTCCAAGACGGCACTAACAGCCAGATAAGGAGAACCACGCGGACCAGCAGCATCGGTCTGCTCATAGACCGCTGTGCGCATGGCGGAATAGCCGATTACCGCCTGAACAAACGATAACAGTCGCATTCAGCCAACAATCAGGCGGTCAGAGCAATATCCGATGTCGATGCAACAGGGGCAAGGGTGCCTTTGAGAACGCCTGATCGGAAAATGCCATGACCAAGAAATCCACGCTCGTCGCCCTTGCTCTTGCGATCAGCGCCGGCGCGCTCGTCAATGCGGCGCCTGCCTTTGCCCAGGATTATCGTCAGACCTATCGCGCTGGCGATTATTATGGCGATCCCTATCAGGGGGGTGCGCAGCAGGGATATCGCGGCGATTATCGTCGCGGGGTCAATGACCCGCGTTATGACCAGAACGCTGGTTATTACGACCAGCACTATGATCGCAATAACGGGTATGTCGATCCCCGCTTTGATCGCAACAACGGCTATTACGATGACCGGCAGTTTCAGAATTTCCGCCGCTGTAACAATGGCACAGGCGGCACAATCCTCGGCGCGATTGCGGGCGGATTGCTCGGCAGCACGGTTGCTGGCCGGGGCAACCGCGCGGTCGGCACGATCTTGGGCGGCGTCCTGGGCGGAGTCGCTGGCCGATCGATTGACCGGGGCGGCAATAATGGCTGCCGCCGCTAAACCGAAAATCGTTTCGTTAGGCTGGTTGAACGCAGGCAAGGGTCGGTTTCGAGCAACCGGCCCTTGGTCTATCAATACATGTGTTGGCCGCCGTTGATTGACAGCGTTGAACCCGTCACGAAGCCACCCTGCTCCGAACACAAAAAAGCAACACCGCGCGCAATTTCGTGTGCCTGACCAAGCCTGCCGACAGGGATTTTCGCAACAATCTTTTCAAGCACATCGGGCGGCACCGCGGCGACCATATCTGTGTCGATGTAACCGGGCGCAATCGCGTTGACCGTCACGCCCGCACGTGCGCCCTCCTGTGCCAGTGCCTTTGTGAAGCCGTGGATGCCCGATTTGGCGGCGGCATAATTGACCTGGCCATATTGGCCTGCCTGACCATTGATCGATCCGATATTGACGATCCGCCCCCATTTGCGATCGCGCATCCCCGGAAAAACTGCCTTGGCCATGTTGAAGCAACCGCCCAAATTGGTGTCGATGACTTCTTTCCACGCCGCGTAAGTAAGTTTCATGATCGTCCCGTCTCGGGTGATGCCGGCGTTGTTGACGAGTATATCGACCGGGCCCAAATCCTCAGCCACCCGGGCGCAGCCGTCCTGACACGCATCAAAATCGGCTACGTCCCATTTATATGCCCTGATGCCGGTCCGCACAGTGAATTCCTCCGCCCGCGCATCATTGCCGACATAGCTTGCCGCAACGGTCATCCCCATTTCCTGAAGGGCAACGCTGATTGCCTCGCCAATACCGCGCGTACCTCCCGTTACGATCGCAACGCGTGTCATCGCCCTCTCCCTCTGGCCGTCTTATTATTGGCGAACGTTAGGCCGGGACGCGCCAGCCTTCAAGCTCGCGCGCAATCAACGCCTTGAGCATCGTAATACCGGTTGGGCTGTCATTAAGGCAGGGAATATAGGCGAAATGCGTGCCGCCCGCTTCTTCAAAAGACTCGCGGCCCCTGATCGCCAGCTCCTCAAGTGTCTCAAGACAATCGGCCGAAAAACCGGGCGCGACGATAGCGATCTTGCGAATGCCTTTGGACGGCAATTCCTCCAACATATGGTCGGTCGCAGGCTCAAGCCAGATTGCACGGCCAAAGCGCGACTGAAAGGTGACAGTCACCTTTCGCCCCAGTGCCTCCCCAAGCAAGCGGGCAGTCTTTTGACACTGACAATGATACGGATCGCCGAGCTCCAAAGTCCGCGCCGGCATCCCGTGAAAACTGATGACGACGGCTTCCGGTTCGAAATCGAGCGTCGCCAGCGTCGCGTCAATCGATTGTTTCAGCGCGCCGATATAGTGCGGATCGTCATGATACGGGGGCAAAGTCCGCAGCGCAGGCTGCCAGCGCATCCGGGCGAGCGCCGCAAACGCATCATCATTGGCAGTCGCTGTCGTTGCCGCGCAATATTGCGGATAAAGCGGCGCAAGCAAGATCCGGTCACAGCCTGCCTCCTTCATCGCAGCGATCCGATCCGGGATGGAAGGTTTGCCATATCGCATCGCCCAATCCACCACCACGCCCGGACCAAAGCCGCCTTGCAGGGCCGCCGACTGCGCCTTCGTGATCGTCGCGAGCGGCGACCCGTCCGGGCCCCAAACCTGCGCATACGCCTCGGCTGATTTTTTTGGCCGGGTATTGAGAATGAATCCGCGCAAAATCGGCTGCCATAGCAGCGCCGGTATCTCGACCACTCGACGGTCGGAGAGAAATTCCTTCAGGTATTTTTTAACCGAATTGACGTCGGGGCCCTCGGGGGTTCCCAGATTGGTCAAAAGAACGCCGATCTTCCGAGCGGAGACGGGAGGATGGTTGGGGGGCAGCATCATGTCTGTCCCATCGTAAACGGCAAAGTGCGCAGGCGAAAGCCTGCCGTTGCTTGAAGTGCATTGGCAATTGCCGGGGCCACGGGCGGAACAGCCAGTTCACTTACCCCACCCGGCTCTGCTTCGCTGCGAATAAGCTCCACCGTGATGTCTGGCGAATCGGCCAAACGCGGCAACCCGAGCTGGCTGAGCGTGCGTGCTGTGGCCAGATTTTTGCTAAATCCCATGCCGCCGCTGATCGCCGCTGTCATGCCAAACAACAGACCACCTTCGATTTGCTGGCGGACAATATCGGGGTTGATTTGCCGCCCACAGTCGATTGCTGCGACCAGACGGTCAACCTGTGGCCGCTGACCATCTTCAAAATGCGCCTCTGCAAGCACCGCGATGTAGCTGCCTCGAAAGCTGTGGCAGGCAATGCCCTGCCCGCTGCCTGGGATGCCGCCCTCCCAACCACCAAGCGCCGCCGCTGTTGAAAGACAGCGCACGAGGCGCGGCT
The DNA here is from genome assembly GCA_038316685.1 of Sphingomonadales bacterium. Classification (GTDB taxonomy): domain Bacteria; phylum Pseudomonadota; class Alphaproteobacteria; order Sphingomonadales; family Sphingomonadaceae; genus Sphingomonas. The sequence goes on along the minus strand of JBBQAU010000195.1, from coordinate 1,003 downwards.
CACCCGCGATCGAAACGCGGTATGACAGCGGCTCGATGCCAGCGACATGCGCCAATTCATCCAGAAAGCATTCGGTGAAGAATGCAGTGTAGCTGTGCGCGCCCGAGCGCCAATGCCCAGTGGGCACACCGATGTCGGCGGGGTGGTGGTCGATCGCATAATTGGGGAACCGGTAAATTGGCAGCGCCCCGGCGATCGCATAAGGATCGCCAATGCCCTGCATCGCCAGCGCTGCCTCAACCGCTGGCTCGCCTGGAAGGATCCGCCTCGCCAGCTCCCGACCTGTCGCCGGTGCCGCGATCTTCGCGAGCCAGCCCAGAATTGCGCCATTCGGGGCCAATCGCGCCGTCATTCGCGCCGCAGCAGCGGGCCGAAAGCGATCATGTCGCAAGTCTTCAAGCCGCGACCACGTCAGTTGGACAGGTCGGTTGAGGCGTTTTGCAAGGATTGCCGCCTGTTCAGCCACCAAATGGTCAAGATTGGCACCGAACGAACCGCCTATCAGCATCGGATGGATGATCACTGCGCTTTCGGGAATGTCGATCGCGGCGGCGGCGGCGGCCCTTGCCCGGCCTGGCGCTTGCGTGGGCAGCCAAAGCTCCAATTGCCCACCCTCATATCGTGCCGTCGCCGTCATTGTTTCAGCCGAAACATGGGGGGCAAGCCCAACCCGATACTCGGCGGTCACAACCTGCGCGCCCTTAAACGCAGCGGCCAGATTGCCTGCACTTGCCATTCGCTGCCCGGGACCATTGAGCGCCGATGTCAGCGCCGCATTGATGCTGTCGGTATTGATGGTCGCCCCGCGCGTTTCGAACCGCGGCGCAAGCGCCTGTAAGGCATGGTCAGCCGCCCACCAATTGCTCGCAACTGCTGCGACCCAGCGATCCTCTTCGACGACCGCTACGATCCCGCGAACCTGCTCGGCCGCCTTGCGGTCAACCCTGACAAGTTTAGAATTGCCGACCGGACCCTGACGAATCGAAGCAAAAACCATCTCGGG
>JBBQAU010000194.1:0-4454 GCA_038316685.1 Sphingomonadales bacterium | reverse complement strand
GCGACCGTGCAGGGGGCGTATAATCAGTTGCAGACGTACAAGCAGGAAATCGGCGCGCTGTTCCGCACCAATGCCCTGCTGATCGCTTCGGACGGTGTCACCGCACGCATCGGTTCGCTGACCGCCGATCTCGAACGGTTCATGCCGTGGCGCACGCTGGACGGCGAAGATATTGCGCCCAAGGGCCTGCCAGAGCTTGAGGTGATGATAACCGGCGCGCTCGACAAGCGCCGTCTGCTGACGCTGATCCGCGACTTTACGGTGTTTGGAGACAATGGCAGCGGGATCGTCAAGATTCTGGCAGGCTATCATCAGTTCCATGCGGCCCAGCGCGCCGTTGCTGCGACCTTGCGTGCCGTGCCGGGGATCGACCAGCCAAGGTCCATGCGTGAAGATCCGCGTTCGTTCGGGCTACCCAGCGCCGCTGACCATGCGCCTGGTGACAAGCGGATCGGCGTTATCTGGCATACGCAAGGTTCAGGAAAAAGCCTGCTGATGGCTTTCTACGCCGGGCTTTTGGTTCGCAGTCCCGAACTGGAGAATCCAACAATTGTCGTCATCACGGATCGCAATGATCTGGATGATCAGTTGTTCGCGACTTTTTCCATGTGCAGCGATCTCATTCGCCAGACACCGATTCAGATTGAGAGCCGAGAGGACCTCGCCGAACGTCTCGACCGCGCTTCGGGCGGCGTGATCTTTACGACCATGCAAAAGTTTGCTCCAGCGGCAGGCAAGAGCGACTATCCGGCGATCAGCACTCGCCGCAACGTCATCGTCATGGCGGATGAAGCGCACCGTTCGCAATATGGCTTCAAGGCGCGGATCGACAAGAAAACCGGCGAACTCGGCTATGGCTTTGCAAAATATCTGCGCGATGCCCTGCCCAACGCTTCATTCATCGGGTTCACCGGAACGCCGATTGAAAAGGACGATGTCAACACGCCAGCGGTGTTTGGTGACTATGTTGACGTTTACGACATCAGTCGGGCGGTGGAAGACGGGGCTACGGTCCCGATTTACTATGAAAGCCGCCTCGCTCGGATCGAATTGCCGCTCGACGAAATGCCGGTCATCGATGCCGAGATCGACGATCTGACCGAAGACGAAGCGACCACTGAGCAGGAGCGATTGAAGCAGCGTTGGTCAGCGGTCGAAAAATTGGTCGGCTCGAAAAAACGACTGGAGATGATAGCAGCTGATTTCGTCGCTCATTTCGAAGACCGTGTCGAAGCGATGGAAGGCAAGGCCATGGTCGTGTGCATGAGCCGCCGGATTTGCGTTGCCCTCTATAACGAAATTGTCGCATTGCGACCGCATTGGCACAGCGAAGACGACGCAGCCGGCACAATCAAAATTGTCATGACCGGCTCCGCCGCCGATCCGCCGGAATGGCAACCGCATATCGGCACCAAGGCCCGCCGCGATGCGTTGGCCAAGCGGGCGAAAAAGGCTGATGATTCCCTTAAGATCGTCATCGTGCGCGACATGTGGCTGACCGGCTTCGACGCGCCCTCCATGCATACCATGTACGTCGACAAACCGATGCGTGGACATGGGTTGATGCAAGCCATCGCGCGCGTGAACCGAGTGTTCCGTGACAAACCCGCCGGGCTCGTTGTCGATTATATCGGCATTGCCCAGAATTTGAAAAAGGCGCTTGGCCAGTATTCCGCATCAGATGCAGGACAGACCGGCATCGATGAGGCGCAGGCGGTAGCGGTGCTTCTCGAGAAGCACGAAGTGGTTGCGGCCATATTCCATGGTTTTGATTGTGTGCCTGGGATTTCCGGGACACCGGTCGAGCGCCTGAAATGCCTAGCCGAAGCGATAGAATGGGTTTTGGCGCGTCAGCATGAGGCAGCAGCGAAAGAAACCAGCGACGACGCCAAAAAGGCCGCCCATCGACGCTATCAGGACGCGGTTCTAGCACTGAGCAAGGCATTTGCTCTTGCTGCGGCAAGCGACGCGGCGCGGAAAATCCGCGATCATGTGGCCTTTTACCAAACCGTTAGGGCCGCGCTCGTCAAAAGCAGCAGCTCCGGCCTCGGCAAGTCGGAGCGCGATTTTGCTGTGCAACAGCTCATCGATCGCTCGGTGGTTTCGACTGAAATAGTCGACATTCTGCGGGCCGCTGGAATGACGACGCCTGACATTTCCATCTTGTCGGATGATTTTCTTGCCGAAGTGCAACAGATGGAACGGCCCAACCTGGCGCTTGAAGCGTTGAAGAAGCTGCTTGGAGACCAAATCCGATCACGCAGCAAATCCAATGTAGTTGAAAGTAGGCGCTATTCGGAACGGCTGGCCGAAGCTATTGCGCGCTATCACACCAATGCCATTAGCACTGTTGAGGTGCTACAAACGCTCATTGATCTGGCCAAGGAAATCCGCGCTGAGCAAGAAAGAGGCGAAGCAGAAGGTCTGACCGAGGACGAGGTCGCGTTCTATGCCGCTCTGGCAGATAACGACAGCGCGGTTGATATCATGGGGAACGATTGCCTCAAGGTGATCGCAGCTGAGTTGGTCAACAGCCTGAAAGCGAATGCGACGGTGGATTGGTCGCACCGTGAAAGCGCCCGAGCTAGAATGCGAGTGCTGGTAAAGCGGATACTGAGAAAATATGGCTATCCGCCGGACCTGCAAGACTTGGCGGTCCAGACGGTCATACAGCAAGCGGAGCTGCTGGCAGATAGGTGGTAGGGGTTTATAATTGACGCGCTCGCTTCATGCTCGTTGGACATCATCAGGTAGGAAATTTTCCGCGGTCGATCAATTTTCGACCATGCGCGATTCGCTCGCAAATTCCGCCGCGCGTGGCGCGATTCGCCGTCGGTCATGGCGGAGATCGCGGCCACCCCACCTCAGTCGAGGGAAAATGGGAAAATAATTCACCGCAATAGATCGCCCGGTGTTGGCGTGCGTATCCTTCTCTATGCTTCCGTAGCCGTCTCTATCCTTTTCGCAGCCACTATACCCCTGAATACGCTGGGGTTAGCAGGCTAAAAAACGCGCTTGCAACGCTCATTTTGTTTGCCAATTGTTCTTCCAAGGGGGTGCCAACGACTGTCAGAGAATGGAAGCAAATCCCATGTCGAACCTTGAAAGAATCATCCGCCTGAAAACCGTATTGGCCCGCACAGGGCTGTCCCGCTCCACTGTGTATCGCAAGATCGCCGAGGGCACTTTTCCCCAGCAGGTCAAAATCAGCGTTCATGGCACCGGCTGGCGAGAATCCGCCATCAACCGCTGGATCGATGATCCGGTCGCATTCCGTGACGAAGGCGCGGCGTGATGACAAGCTCACCGCCGGTTGCCCCAATTTGTGTCAGGATCAACGACGCTGCACGCATGATCGGCGTCGGTCGCACCAAGCTCTACGAACTGATCGCGGCTGGTGAGGTTGAGACTGTGAAGCTGGGCAAATCTACCCGTATCATCACTGCCAGTCTCCACCGTCTCGTCATGCGGCAGCGCGGGCCGGAATAGGCTCGCCTGCCGCTTCGGCTGCGTAATGGGCTATGCTGGTCGGCCCACCATCCAAATGCCGTGCCCACAGCGCCATCAGATCACGGCGCTTTTCGAGGAAATCCGTTCGGCGATAGGCCGCCTCGACCTGATTGGTCAATTTGTGCGCCAGCGCCTTGTCTGCAACTTCCTTCGGGAAGTCGGTTTTCTCTGCCGCCCAGTCCGTGAAAGCAGAACGGAAGCCGTGGACGGTCACACCCTTGATGCCGCCATCACGCAACAACTTGGTCATGGTCATATCGCTCATGGGCTTTTCACCGTCGGCGGAAAACACCAGCCCGGTATCGTAAGCGCGCTCATTCCAGCGCCTGCGCAGCAATTCGACCGCCGGTGCTGACAATGGCACCACGTGGGTTTCCTTTGCCTTCATCCGCTCGCCGGGAATGGTCCAAATGGCTTTGTCCAAATCGAACTCGGTCCAGACCGCAAAGCGAGTCTCGTTTGACCGCACAGCGTTGTAGATGGTGAAGCGCAACGCATCCCGGCCAGTCGTCGGTGATGCGGTCGCCAGCGTTTCCATGAGCGCAGGCACGTCGACATAGGGCATGGCTTCCAGATGGACGCTTTTGGCGGTCTGGCGCGGCAGGCCCTTGCGAACTGAACGCAAGGATGCCTCTTCGTCTCGCCAGCCCTTGATATGCGCATAGTCCAGCACGGAGCCAATGCGCTGGAGAAGGCGGCGGGCCGTTTCAGGTATTTCGAGCCAGATCGGCGACAACACCTCCACCACGCACACGCTGTCTACCTGATCGACCGGCTTGGTTCCAATCTTTGGGAAGACATGGTTTTCAAAGCTGGAAATCCAGTTGGCGTAACGCCGATTTTTCCAGCCCTCCTTCAGTGCATCATAGCAGTCGCGGGCAGCAGTCTCGAAGCTCGGCATGACTTTGCGCGCCCTGCGCCGTTCGGCGACCGGATCGGCTCCG
>JBBQAU010000193.1:0-4531 GCA_038316685.1 Sphingomonadales bacterium | reverse complement strand
GAGTTGATTTGCAAAAAGTTCGTCAAAGGCGAGCCTTGATCGAGCAAGCGCATCGGACGGGTCGGTATGAATCCGCAAGAGCGCCTCGCGCCATGCCGGCCAGCCGCGTTTTGCCAAAAGGCCGGGTTCGATCCACTCAGCGAGATCGGGCGCTCGCTCTACCGCCTGCGCTGCCAGTTGCGCCATCCGCCGCGATGTCAGCCCCTCTGACAGCGGGTAGATTGCCTCACGCTCCGCCTGATCGCCCGCATCTTCCAGCAGCAAGACGTAATCGGGATGGACAATCTGCAATTCCTGCCCGTACATCTCCACCCGGCCAGACACCCGACGCGGCTCACCTAACGGAAGCAATTTTTTCACCCACCCTGAATTTCCACCAAAATATACCAGGCTGACATAATTGCCCTTGGCATCGGTGGCCTGGGCGCGGGTCGGCCCCCTGCCCGCGCTTGAGCGATAGGATTGCGCCGTAAGTGTAATTGCGATTGTCCGACCCGCATCGGCCATGTCGAGCTCATCACGGGCAACGCGATCAACCCAGCCCGTCGGCAAATGAAACGCGACATCAACGACGCGCAACAGCCCCAGCCGATCAAGCGGCTTGGCAAGTGCTGCGCCCACGCCCTTGAACGAGGTAACTTCTGCGAAGAGTGGATTGAGGATTTGTGGTCGCATGGCTATCTGACACCTCATACCCCCAGCCGACGGTTGCTCCAAGCGCCGCCGGCCAATTGCCGTTGGAAACACTATGAACCGCCAGACCCGGCTAAAGCGCCTCCACTTTCGCGCGCATCATCGCGGCACCAAAGAAGCTGATCTGCTGATCGGCGGCTTTTTCGACGCGAATGGGCAGGGTTGGAATGACGACGAAATCGATTTGTTCGAGGCGCTGATTGAGGAACAGGATGTCGACATCATGGCCTGGGCGATGGGAACCGAACTGGCACCCGATCGCTATGCCGGCTCGATCCTCGCAGCGTTAAAGACGCTCAATTACGTAAAAATTTCAAATTAACCGAGATTACGTCATCCCTGACTTGTTCACGGGCGACGCCAGAGATTTTTTGCACACCATGCCCAACCTATCAACGATCCTTTCCGCCAAAACCCCGCTGACTCTATCGGGCGTGCCCACCGGCTTCCTTCCCTGGCTGCTGGCCGATCTGGCGCGGGCAGCAGCAACCCGCGCGGTTTTCATCGCGGCCGACGAAGCGGAAATGCGCGCAATCGAATCCGCTGCACATTATTTCGCGCCGGGGCTGGAGGCCCGCTGCTTCCCGGCATGGGACTGCCTGCCCTATGACCGGGCGTCACCAACCTTGCGGATCATGGCGGAACGCGTTGCGACGCTCCATCATCTGCAACAGCCGCATTCGACCCCGCAATTGCTGCTCACCACCGCCAACGCCGCCGCGCAGCGGACGCTGACCCCGTTTCGCATCCGCCAGTTGGTCGCAACGCTCATGCCGGGGGAGCGGATTGGTCGCGATACCCTCGCCACGCTGCTCCAGGGCAACGGTTATATGCGGGTCGAGACGGTCACCGACTCTGGCGAATTTGCGGTGAGAGGTGGGCTGGTCGATCTCTTCCCCAGCGGCGAACCACAAGCGCTGCGGCTCGATTTCTTTGGCGACGAGATCGAAAGCGTACGCACCTTTGATCCTGCTGACCAGCGCACGACAGGCCGCCTGGATGGCTTTACCCTGCTGCCCGCGTCTGAAGCCCTGCTCGATGAGGAGAGCGTCAAGCGCTTCCGCAGCCGGTATCGTGAGCGCTTCGGCGCGAATGCCACCGGCGACCCGCTTTACCAGGCGATTTCGGAAGGGCGACGCCTGTCGGGCATGGAACATTGGCTGCCGATGTTCGAGGATAAGCTGACAACGCTGTTCGACCATCTCGGCAACACTGACACCGGCGCCACGATTATCGTGCGCGATTCAGGCGTGACCGCCGCTGCAGAATCGCGTTTTGAGGCGATCACCGATTACCACAGTAACCGGGTTCGCGCGCAATCAAGCGACCCCGCCAGCTATCGTCCGCTGCCGACCGACATGCTGTATCTAACTGCGGCTGAATGGGCTGAACGACTGAGCAGCGCGCGCGTTCATCTGGTCGCCCCCTTCCATGAGCCCGAAAGCGCAACCGTGCTCGATTTTGCGGTCGATGGGGCGAAGGATTTCGGGGCTGAACGTGCAGCCGGTGCCAATGTTTATGAGGCCGTCGTCGCCCACATCGCTCGCTTACGCAAAGACGGACGCAAGCTCGTGCTAGCCAGCTATTCCAATGGTGCGCGTGAGCGACTGGGCGGGCTGCTCGCCGATCATGGGCTGAAAGGGGCAAAGGCCGCAGAGAGCTGGCAAGAGGCGCTGGGTATCGCGGACCGTGGTGTCGCGCTGATCGTTTTGCCGCTTGATCACGGGTTTGCCGCGCCCGATGTCTCAATCCTCACCGAGCAGGACATGCTTGGCGACCGGCTCGTGCGGCGCGCCAAGCGTCGCAAGAGTGCGGACGCGTTTCTGGCTGAACTGGCAACGCTTTCCCCCGGCGATCTTGTCGTCCATGCCGATCACGGAATCGGGCGCTACACCGGTCTAATGTCGATCCCGGTCGGCGCGAGTCCGCATGATTGCGTCGCGCTTGAATATGCCGGTGGTGACAAGCTGTATGTGCCCGTTGAAAACATCGACGTTCTCAGCCGCTATGGCTCGGACGCCGAGAATGCGACGCTTGATCGACTGGGCGGCGAGGCATGGCAGCGCCGCAAGAGCCGGATGAAGGAACGCATCCGCGAGATTGCGGGTGAACTCATCGCCATTGCCGCCGAACGCGCGCTGCGCCCGGCTGATATCGCAGAGCCCGATCCGAGCGGCTATCCAAGCTTTGTCGATCGCTTCCCTTATCAGGAAACCGATGATCAGGATCGCGCCATCAGCGAAGTGTTGGAGGATTTGGCGGCGGGTAAGCCGATGGACCGTCTGATTGTCGGCGATGTCGGCTTTGGCAAGACCGAGATTGCGCTGCGGGCCGCCTTTGTCGCGGCAATGGCAGGGCTGCAGGTCGCGATTGTCTGCCCAACGACCTTGCTCGCCCGCCAGCATTTCAACAATTTCGTGATACGGTTTGAAGGGTTTCCGCTGAAGATCGGGCGGCTTTCGCGCCTGGTGACGGCGGCCGAGGCCAGGACGACGCGCGAAAGTTTGGAGGATGGCACGCTTGATATCGTCATCGGCACCCATGCCATCCTCGCCAAAAGCGTCGGCTTCAAACGGCTGGGGCTGGTGGTGGTGGATGAAGAGCAGCGCTTTGGCGTGACCGATAAGGAACGGTTGAAGGCGCTCAAGACCGACGTGCACGTCCTGACGCTCACCGCCACGCCGATCCCCCGCACCTTGCAAATGGCGATGTCGGGACTGCGCGAGTTGTCCGTCATTCAGACGCCACCGGTCGACCGGCTGGCGGTGCGCACCTACGTCATGCCGTGGGACCCGGTCGTCCTGCGCGAGGCATTGCTGCGCGAACATTATCGCGGCGGGCAGAGTTTTTTCGTTACCCCGCGTATCGCCGATCTTCCCGATATCGAGGATTTCCTGCAAAAGGAGGTGCCTGAAATTCGCTATGTTGTCGCGCACGGCCAGATGTCCCCGACGCAAGTCGAAGAACGCATCAGCGCCTTTTACGACAAGAAGTTCGAGGTGCTTGTTTCAACCACCATCGTTGAAAGCGGCCTCGATATCCCGAGCGCGAACACGATGATCATCCACCGCGCTGACCGGTTCGGCCTCGCCCAACTCTATCAGTTGCGCGGTCGGGTGGGTCGGGCCAAGACGCGTGCTTACGCATACCTGACAACCCCCGCTGACCGCATCGTCACCGAAACTGCGGAGAAGCGGCTTAAGGTGCTGTCCGATCTTGAAAATCTGGGCGCCGGATTTCAACTGGCCAGCCATGATCTCGATATTCGCGGTGCGGGTAACCTGCTCGGCGACGAACAATCGGGGCACATCAAGGAGGTTGGATACGAACTTTATCAATCAATGCTCGAAGAAGCGATTATGGAGGCCAAGGCTGGCGGCGCGCTGTCCCGCCCCCGCGACTTCTCGCCGCAGATCACGATTGATGCGCCGATCCTCATTCCTGATGATTATGTCCCCGATCTCGATCTGCGGATGGGACTGTATCGCCGTCTGAACGATATCGACGAGGTCCAGGGCGTCGAGGCGTTTGCGGCAGAGATGATCGACCGCTTCGGCAAGCTCCCCGATGCAACGGAAAACTTGATCCGGTTGATCGAAATCAAGCTCCACGCCAAGCGCGCCTGTATCGCCAAGATCGATGTCGGGCCGCGCGGTGCGCTCGTGTCCTTCCACGATGATCGCCCGCCAAATATCGATGGCCTGCTCGCCTATGTCGCGCGGCTTGAGGGTGTTGCAAAGTTGCGGCCCGATAGCAAACTCGTCCTCAACCGAGTCTGGGCGGACCCCAAATCCCGGCTGAACGGCGCGCTGCAACTGGCACGGGGACTAGCCAAGGC
>JBBQAU010000192.1:0-4567 GCA_038316685.1 Sphingomonadales bacterium | reverse complement strand
AAGATGTGATCTGATCTGACATCGCGCCCAATCGACAAGCGACTGGCGAGCGCGCGGATATAAGCCTCAACCGCCCGGGCAGGAGCACCAGCCGCGCGTGCTGATCGATACAGGCTTTGGCCGACGAGTCCGCGAATGCGCAACGGTGCCCGGTCAATTGCAATCGGTTCAGGTGTCATGACAAGCTGATCATTGGTTCGGTTGACAGCAATGTTGAGATCAAAGCGTGCCCGAAAACGCAGTTGTTCAAGCGGGCGGGGGACAGCCCGGCTCTCGCGACGGCCCAGAATCAGGTCAAGCTGCGTCCCCGGTGTAATCGTCGACAGCGGCATGGCCCGTCCGACAAGGTCGCGCACCCGGCCAGCTTCGGCGCGACTGATTCCGGCGCGCTCAAGGGTACGATCAAAACTGTCCCCACTCCCTAACGTTGCTGTCAGATCGACTATCGGCCGCTCTGGAACTTCCGCCAGCGGCCGGACAAAATCATTCGCAGCCATGCGACGGCCCGAACTACTGCCCCAGGCAAGCGGGGCAAGCGACTGGGTACGGGCTTCGTCCCATGCTTCGCCGGACAGACGGGGGATCGTCGTGCCAAGCAGCGGGCGGTTAAAGCCGGGCGAGAGGTAGCATGTCGCCGCGATCAGGCTGATGCATGTCGCGGTGCCGCGCCACCATTGTGTAGAACCAATCCGTGCGCCAAGATCAGGTGTCCAATCGGTTTCAGTGATCGCGACTCGAAGGCTGTCGATATGAGTGGGTGTGGGTGCCGCAGCGATGGCTCGGCCAAAGGAGAGCGCTGATGCCCCACCGCCTTGATCGATCTCATGATCGCTGCGTAGAAACACCGCTATCCCCAAAACTGCCAGCACATATCCCCGTATGCGCCGCTCCAATCGCTGACTGTGAGGCCAGATTCCTAATGTCAAATTAAGCGGCCACTCGTCCGCCCGGGATTGCGATGAAGCGTTCGGCGAAGACGACGATAGGAATCAAGACGTTGCTCTTGATCTGCTGTTCCTGACGCGGGATTTTTCTTTTCTGCAAGGTTGCGCAACAGCAGTTGCGGCGCGATCTTACGGTTGTGATGACGGCGCGCGCAATTGGTTCGGTTACGGCGGTCTTGGGGCCGACCAATACCGGCAAGACACACCTCGCCATCGAGCGGCTTTGCGGCCATTCGAGTGGGATGATCGGTTTTCCGCTGCGTCTGTTGGCGCGTGAGGTCTATGATCGTGTCGTCAAGCTAAAGGGCCCCGGCCAGGTCGCGCTTATCACGGGCGAGGAAAAGATTTGCCCGCGCGACGCGCGTTGGTTTCTGTGCACGGCCGAGAGCATGCCGCTTGACCGCGATCTGGCCTTTGTCGGTTTGGACGAGGCGCAATTGGGCGCGCATCCGGAACGGGGTCATGTCTTTACCGATCGGCTGTTGCGGGCACGGGGTCGTGAAGAAACAATGATCCTTGGGTCCGAAGCCTTGCGCCCGATGATCAGGGCGCTGCTGCCGAAAGCCGAGATTATCTCCAGGCCGCGCTTTTCGACATTGAGCTATGCCGGCGCAGCCAAATTGTCGCGCCTGCCGAAGCGATCCGTCATCGTCGCCTTTTCAGCGGAGGAGGTTTACGCAGTTGCAGAGTTGCTGCGGCGCCTGCGTGGTGGGACAGCAGTGGTGATGGGCGCGCTATCACCGCGCACGCGTAATGCGCAGGTGGCGATGTTTCAGGCCGGCGAGGTTGATTATCTCGTCGCGACCGATGCGATTGGCATGGGGCTTAATATGGATGTGGCGCACGTCGCCTTTGCGTCACTGCGCAAATTTGATGGGCATCGCCAGCGTCGCCTCTCCGTCAGCGAAATGGCACAGATCGCTGGTCGGGCCGGTCGGCACCAGCGCGACGGCAGCTTTGGTACGCTGAGCGAGCAAGGGCCGGGTGCCCTAACGCCGGAGGAGATTGCGGCAATTGAGGGGCATCACTTTCCCCGGATCGATCAGCTCTTCTGGCGCGAGGCACAGCCCGATCTGTCGAGCGTCGACTCGCTGATCACCGGTCTGGAGGAGCGCCCATTTGCCGAGGTGCTTAAGGCAGCTCCTGAGGCAGACGATCTCGCTGTGCTCAAACGGCTTGCCAGTGAAGACTGGGTTCAGGCGCGCGTTCGCACCACGGCAATGGTCGAACGGCTCTGGTCAGCGTGCGGACTGCCAGATTTCCGTAAGGTTGGCATTGATCCACACAGTCGATTTGTCAGCCGCCTTTTCGGGCATTTGTCCGAGGGGAATGGTTTTTTGCCAAATCCATGGTTTGCAGCGGAACTTGACCGGCTCGATAACGTCCAGGGCGATGTCGAAACACTTTCGGGGCGGATCGCCAGTGTGCGGTGCTGGGCCTATATCGCCCACCGCAAGGATTGGCTGGCCGACCCTGCGCACTGGGCAGACCGCACCAGGGCGGTCGAGGAACGGCTTTCCGACGCGCTCCATGAGCGTCTGACCCAGCGTTTTGTTGATCGTCGAACAACGATGCTGATGCGGCAAATTGGCAATGATGTGAATGTGCTGCCGGTTGTGATCGCGGCAGATGGAGTCGTATCGGTCGATGATCATAGGATCGGACTGCTCATCGGATTTCGTTTCACCGTGGCGGCAGATGCCAACGCCGCTGGCAAGCGATTGCTCTTGGCGGCAGCTGAAAAACGCTTGGTGACGGAGCGGACAGCGCGGGGCGTCGCGCTTGCTGAGGCAAAAAATACCGAGTTATCAGTTGCCGAAGGAAGCGGGATTGCGGCGGTGATCGTCTGGCGCGGTGCCGTCATCGCGTCGCTGCGGACCGCGCCTGATTTGGTCCGCCCGGGGATTGAGCTTGATCGGTCGCTTGATTGTCTCGATCTCGCGCTGCGAGATCGGGTGCGGGGGCGATTGCGCGAGTGGCTGCAAACGCAAGTGACGGCCCATACGCTGTCGCTTGGCCGCATCGAGGCGCTCGCAGCATTGCTTGATGGCGCTGGCTATACAGCCCGCGCGCCGCTCAGCCAAGCGGTTGACGCGTTGGCTGAGGGCGATCGCAAGCAGTTACGTCGGATCGGGGTGACGATCGGATCGCTTGATCTGTTTGATCCAGCACTTCTAAAGCCTGCGGCTGCGCGCTGGCGGGAGATATTGCTGGCCACCAAGCGCGGTCGCCTCATTGGGGTGCTGCCCCGCCCTACGGATGTCTTGATGGCGCGGGGTGCGTTGGGCGCGACCGCGATGTCTGGCTTTCGCGAATTGGGCGCACAAACTGTCCGCATCGATCTCATTGAACGAATCGCGCGTCAGGCGCACGACGGACGCACTGGCCGAAACCCTTTTGCTCTCGATACCGCACTTGCAACCTCAATAGGGATGACGGCTGCAACGCTTGATCGCCTGATGGTCCAGCTGGGATTTCGCCCGGTGCTGCCGACCGATCAAGTCAAGCGCTGGGTTTGGGCTGGACGCCCATCCGTCGTCAAATCTGTTGGCCCCGTTCGCGACACTGCCTTCGCTGGCCTTGCTGCCATGGTGACCCGGCTTGGCTGAAGCGCCCATTGGCCCGACAATGCGGCTTGATCGGTTCCTCTGGTTTGCGCGCTTTGCTCGATCGCGCCCCGTCGCACAGTCGTTGGCGGAATCGGGGGCAATCCGTGTTGATGGCCGCCGTGCCGACCGTGCGCATACACTGGTGAGGGTAGGAGCGGTTCTGACGATGATGGTTGGCAGCAACGTAAAAGTCGTCAGGATTCTCGCATTGCCGCTGCGACGTGGACCAGCGTTTGAGGCTGCACGACTTTATCAAGATGTCGTTAACGAGTGTTGACGCGCCAAGGACGCGCGCATAGCAGGACCACATCAGCTTAACGGGAGTGATCCAAGCATGACGTATGTCGTCACCGACGCCTGCATTCGATGCAAATATATGGACTGTGTCGAGGTGTGTCCGGTCGATTGCTTTTACGAAGGCGATAATATGCTGGTGATCAGTCCCAGCGAATGCATCGATTGCGGTGTTTGCGAGCCCGAATGCCCAGCCGAGGCAATCCTTCCTGACACCGAAAGCGGCCTTGAAAAATGGCTCGAACTCAACACGACTTTTTCAGCGCAATGGCCAAATATCACGCGCAAGCGCGAAAGCCCCGCCGATGCCGATGAATTTAAGGGCAAGGACGGCAAGTTCGAAGAGTATTTCTCGGCGGAACCCGGCGAGGGGGACTGAGTTTTTTCAGCCAGACCGCCCCATTTCGGGGCAGCCGATCCTGCGCTGAGGCGTTTTTTTGAAGCTGTTGACTGACGGTGGATGACGTTCTGCTGGTAATTTTGTTACGAGTCTGTTAAACCGTGTTCAGCGGTGGCGCTAAGGCGCGCTTCCCGCACGGAGACTGAGACAAACACCATCCCGATCGCGACACGTGCCATTTGGCGGTGTTCGCGCCATCCCAATCGGGAATTGACCACAGAAAGGCGCAATAGAATGGCTGCCAAAGCGCTGTCCTTCGATGTCGGTGACTATGTTGTATACCCAAAGCACGGCGTTGGCCGCGTGATTGAGCTGCAACA
>JBBQAU010000191.1:0-4623 GCA_038316685.1 Sphingomonadales bacterium | reverse complement strand
TGCCAGCCAAAGATCGCCTCCGGCAGCGCGGCGGTCCGCACACTGTTGCCGATCCGAAGATTGATATGCTCGATCATTACCCCGACCACGGCCGATTGGGAACGGATCAGCAAGGCAATGCGCGCGATGCTCGACGACCGGATCGCGACGCTCGCCAGAACTCGCGACCTGCTTGACGGATGCATTGGCTGCGGCTGCCTCTCGCTTAAAAACTGCGCGCTATACAACCCGCAGGACCGCGCCGCGCTTCGTGGTTCAGGACCGCGTTTGTTATCGAGGGTGAGCCGATCAACGCGTAAATGCGGCGTCCGGCGATGACGAAGCCGCAAGGGGCTTATACGCCAAGATCAACGAGCCTTGGTGTGAGCTATTGTTGCACTGAAAAACGGCTGTGCGCGCCACCCTAGCTCGTCACGTTCAACGTGGCGCCTGGAGACATTGCTGGCAGTCGTTTCCGGCCAATCCGCCATTGCCATTTGCAGTGTCGAGGGGGGCGACCCGGCTTATGGTTCAAGTAGACACAGCCTCCATTTGAGGCCACCCCCCTCCTCAATCCCCCCTTAAAGCGAGCGCCCGATCAACTCCTTCATGATCTCATTTGTGCCACCGTAAATCCGGCTGACGCGGGCGGCGCGCCACATACGGGCGATGGGATATTCGTTCATATAGCCCGCACCACCATGAAGCTGCAGGCACTTGTCCATCACTTCCCATTGCAATTCGGTATGCCACAATTTGGCAGCAGCACCCTCGGTCGGGGTGAGTTCCTTCGCCAGATGGCGCTTGATCGCCCAATCGAGATGCGCCCAGCCGACTTGCAGCTTTGATTTCAGGTCAGCGAGCACAAAGCGCGTGTTCTGAAAATCAAACACCATCCCGGCAAAAGCCTTGCGGCTCTTGGTGAATTCAACCGTCTCATCAAACGCTTTTTGCGCAGAAGCCTGCGTACCGATGGCGATGGACAGGCGTTCCTGCGGCAGCTGGCTCATCAGATAGATGAAACCCTTGCCCTCCTCGCCCAGACAATTGGTCATGGGAACGCGCACGTCTTCAAAGAACAATTCGCTGGTGTCGGCGGCGTCCTGGCCGATCTTGTCGAGCTTGCGCCCGCGCTTAAAACCTTCGCGGTCGCTTTCAATCAGGATGATCGACATGCCCTTATAGGCAGGCTTGGCGTCAGGATCGGTCTTGGCGACGACCAGGATCAAATCGGCATTCTGGCCATTGGTGATATAGGTTTTGGAGCCATTGACGACGTAATGATTGCCGTCCTTCTTCGCGCTGGTGCGGATCGCCTGGAGGTCAGAACCGGTGCCGGGCTCAGTCATCGCAATCGCGGTGATCGTCTCGCCCGAAACGAGGCGCGGCAGCCACTGCTTCTTCTGCTCTTCGGAGCCATATTGGACGAGATAATCGCAAACGATATCGGACTGGAGCGAGAATCCGGCTGGGACGCCGAGATAGCTCATCTCCTCATCAACAATGCCATTATAGCCAAAATCAAGGCCTAGCCCGCCATAAGCCTCCGGAACGGTAGGGCAAAGCATGCCGATTTCGCCGGCCTTGCGCCAGAACTCCTTGGGGACGAGGCGATCATGCTCCCACTGGTTCACGTTGGGGACGCCCTCCTTTTGCAGGAAGCTGCGCACCGTCTGGCGGAACGCCTCATGATCGTCATTATAGGCGAAGCGTCCGGGAAGCGTGTCGAGCATGTCAGTCCTCTCTTGGCGTTTTTTCCACGGTGCTGATGATTGACGAAAACGTCAAGCGGTCCACACTCGACTTTCGCCTGGAATTCGCTAGGCCGCGGTATCAATTGAAACCAGTTGGAGCGCGTATGAAACTCGCCAGCCTCAAGCATGGCCGCGATGGCAAACTCATCGTCGTCTCATCAGACCTCGCCTGGTATGCCGATGCCACACATATCGCGCCGACTTTACAGGCAGCGCTGGATGACTGGGACCGGTTCCTTCCCGATCTGCGCAATCTTGCAACCGACCTTGATCATGAAGCGATTCCGATGCGGCGTTTCCATGAACATGACGCCGCAGCGCCCCTGCCCCGGGCGTATCAATGGGCGGATGGCTCAGCTTATGTGAACCATGTTGCTCTGGTGCGGCAGGCGCGCGCGGCGGAAATGCCCGACAGTTTCTGGCACGATCCGCTCATGTATCAGGGCGGATCGGACGGCTTTTTGGGGCCGCGCGATGCAATTCCGCTCAAGGACGAAAGCTGGGGCTGCGACCTTGAGGCAGAGGTGGTTGTGGTGACCGGCGACGTGCCGATGGGCGCAAGCCGCGAGGAAGCGTTGGCGGCAATATTGCTGGTCGGGCTTACAAATGATGTGTCGTTGCGCAATCTGATCCCCGGTGAGCTTTCGAAGGGCTTTGGCTTTTTCCAGTCAAAACCCGCAAGCGCGTTCTCCCCTGTCTTTGTCACCCCTCAGTCGCTCGGTGATTGGTGGAAGGATGGCAAATTGCACCGCAAGCTGATGATTGACTTGAACGGCAAGCCGATGGGCAGGGTGAATGCGGATATCGACATGACCTTTGATTTCGGGGCGCTGATTGCGCATGCCGCCAAAACACGGGCGCTCGGCGCGGGCACCATCGTTGGTTCAGGCACGGTCTCCAATCGCGATGCCGATGGTGGGCCAGGCAAGCCGATTGCGGATGGCGGCGCTGGCTATGCTTGCCTTGCCGAAATACGCACGGTGGAGACGATCAAAGGTGGCGCCGCGATTACGCCGTTTCTAAAGGCGGGCGATACCGTCCGGATCTGGGCAGAGGATGACCGCCATCATCCAATTTTCGGCGTGATCGAACAGACTGTAGAGGCGGTGTAAAAGGGTTTAACGGCGCGGGCTGCGGGCGAAAAATTGACCAATCATCGCAATGCCAACGCTTCCGGCAAAAAATGCAATTGATGGTAGCAGTAGCATTGCCGACGCGATGAACACGAGAATACCGATCAGGGCATCAATCGCAGGAATCGTTACACGACCGGCCTTGGCCCGAATAATTGGTGTCATGTGCATTGCGCGTCTCCATCCGTTTCGATGATCATGCACCAACAATGTTAATGAACTTTGTCTGATCGAATGCTGAACAACCCAGCGGAAAAGAAAATGTTCCCGATTCTATCTAACGCAAACTGTCGATACCATCACGCATGCAGGGCACTGGCCCCCTCGCCATTGCCGTTGAAATTTTATAACAACGTTTGCAGAGCGACTCAGCGGGCAACCAGCCCGGAAATTTGGAGAGATCATGTCCGGCGAGGCCCCCCGCGCCAATCTGCAGCCATTGTCGCTGCATGTGCCCGAACCCAAGTTCCGGCCGGGCGATACGGTTGATTTTGTCGACGTCACGGTGCCGCCAGCAGGGTCAGCGTTACGCCCTGATACAGCGGCAAAACCCGACAGCTTTACCGATCTTGCCTATACGTTGATCCGTGTGCTCGATGATGAAGGACAGGCGGTCGGGCCATGGAACCCAAAGTTATCGCCCGATATCGTTCGTAAATTGCTGCGCAGCATGGCGCTCGTCCGCGCGTTTGATGAACGCATGTTCCGCGCCCAGCGTCAGGGCAAGACCAGCTTTTACATGAAGTGTACTGGCGAAGAGGCGATTGCGGTGGCGGCCGCAATGGCGCTTGACCGCGAAGATATGTGCTTCCCCAGTTATCGCCAGCAAGGCCTGCTGATCGCGCGCGACTGGTCAATCGTCGATATGATGAACCAGATTTATTCAAATCGCGCCGACCGGCTACAGGGCAAGCAGTTGCCGATCATGTATTCAGTCAAGGAATGCGGGTTTTTCTCGATCTCGGGCAATTTGACGACGCAATATCCGCAAGCCGTCGGCTGGGCGATGGCATCTGCCGCCAAGGGCGACACACGGATCGCGGCGACCTGGTGCGGCGAAGGGTCGACCGCTGAGGGCGATTTCCACTCCGCCTGCACTTTTGCCAGCGTGTATCGCGCGCCCGTCATTTTCAATATCGTCAACAACCAGTGGGCGATCAGTAGTTTTTCGGGCTTTGCCGGCGCTGAATCGACGACCTTTGCGGCACGCGCGATTGGTTATGGCATTGCGGGCCTGCGCGTGGATGGCAATGATGCGCTTGCGGTATATGCAGCGACCCTGTGGGCGGCAGAGCGCGCGCGGACCAACCAAGGCCCGACGCTGATTGAGCATTTCACCTATCGCGCTGAAGGACATTCAACCTCCGACGATCCGGGCCAGTATCGATCCGCTGGCGAACCCACTGCCTGGCCGCTCGGCGACCCAATCAAGCGGTTGAAGGATCATCTGGTCGCAATTGGGGAGTGGGACGAGGAGCGCCACGCGGCGCAGGACCTTGAGCTCGCCGAATTCGTCAAGGCGGCGCAAAAGGAAGCCGAGAAGAACGGTATTTTGGGCCACGGCCTGCACCAGCCGCTCGAATCGCTGTTCGACGGGGTGTTTGAGGAAATGCCGTGGCATTTGCGCGAACAACAAGCGCAGATGATCGCCGAAGAAACCGCCTCGGGCCGCCCATGGGCGCTGAAATCATGAGCGATACCGTCAGTGACACCACCCGGATGAACATGATCCAGGCGATCAATTCCGCAATGGACGT
>JBBQAU010000190.1:0-4648 GCA_038316685.1 Sphingomonadales bacterium | reverse complement strand
CAACATCAACCACCCCGAATCCGAACCGATGGCGATCGGCCGCAACTTCCTCGTCAAGATCAACGCCAATATCGGCAATTCAGCGGTCGCAAGCGACGTTGCGAACGAAGTCGACAAGATGGTCTGGTCGATCCGCTGGGGTGCGGACACGGTGATGGACCTCTCGACCGGGCGCAACATCCACGACACGCGCGAATGGATTCTCCGCAATTCCCCCGTCCCGATTGGCACCGTCCCGATCTACCAGGCGCTCGAAAAGGTCGGCGGCGTGGCCGAAGACCTGACCTGGGAAATCTTCCGCGATACGCTGATCGAGCAGGCCGAACAGGGCGTCGATTACTTCACGATCCACGCCGGCGTCCGCCTCGCCTACATCCCGATGACCGCCAAGCGCGTCACCGGGATCGTGTCGCGCGGCGGCTCGATCATGGCGAAATGGTGCCTCAGCCACCATAAGGAAAGCTTCCTCTACGAACATTTCGACGACATCACCGAAATCATGAAGGCGTATGACATCGCCTATTCGTTGGGTGACGGCCTGCGCCCCGGCAGCATTGCCGACGCCAATGACGAAGCGCAGTTCAGCGAGCTCTACACACTCGGCGAGCTGACGCACCGCGCCTGGGCGAGCGACGTGCAGGTCATGATCGAAGGCCCCGGCCACGTGCCGATGCACAAGATCAAGGAAAACATGACCAAGCAATTGGAAGTCTGCGGCGAGGCTCCTTTTTACACATTGGGGCCGCTCACGACCGACATTGCGCCGGGTTACGACCATATCACCAGCGGCATTGGTGCGGCGATGATCGGCTGGTATGGTTGCGCGATGCTGTGTTACGTCACGCCGAAGGAGCATCTTGGGTTGCCCGACCGCGACGATGTGAAGGTCGGCGTGGTGACCTACAAACTCGCCGCGCACGCAGCGGATCTGGCGAAGGGCCACCCGGCGAGCAAGATGCGCGACGACGCGCTCAGCCGCGCGCGCTTCGAATTCCGCTGGCGCGATCAATTCAACCTGTCGTTGGACCCGGATACGGCGGAACACTATCACGACCAGACGCTGCCAGCGGAAGGCGCCAAGACCGCGCATTTCTGCAGCATGTGCGGCCCAAAATTCTGCTCGATGAAGATCACGCAAGAAGTGCGCGATTTCGCGGCGAAGCAAAACCAACCGGCGGGTGCGTTCATCGCGGCGGGGGATGCGGAGAAGGGCATGGCGGAAATGAGCAAGCTTTATCGTGAACGTGGAGAGCAGCTCTACTTGCCAAGGCAATAAGTTATGCACCTCAGAACGCCAGATTTACGCCAAGCTTTGAAGTGCTTCGCGCTTGAAGCGTTGAAGTGTTCGCCGCCTAACTTTGAGGATATGAAGTTCCAACGCTTCAGGCTTCACAAAGGTCTGGTGTTCGATATCTCCGATGCGGCTCGTCAAGCACAAATTTTGTTCGTGCGGCAAGCCGTGAGTAAGCTCGGCCCTATCAAGGGGCATACGAAAGTTTTGGACAAAATTCTTTGGGACTTTGTGACATCGATTGAAGATAAGAGTCAGCTTGATCTCCCGGACTTCCTAAACGAAGCATTGGATTTGATTCAGACAGAATCGGCATCAGTTAGCGAGTTTTTCCGACCCTGCCCGTTTGTACGTCTTCCCGATGGAGTGGATCGTATTGAGATCGGTCGGGTAGCTATTGATCGAACTGAGGCACGTCTTGAGGAATTTCGTAGTATTAATAACAATTTTAGGTTTAACGTGGGACAGGACTGGTCTCTTTCGATTATAGCGGCCTGTGAAGAAGTGGGTATGTTTATAACGCTACCCCCCACGATGTGGTCCATTAATTTGATCGCGGCCGACCCCGTCCGGGAGGAAGAAAGCCTTTGGTTGACGGATGTAGCTCTTAGTGTTTTGAGAATAGCTGTTGATTTCGAGCATCTTGGCCCGTTAGCGCCTACACTGGGCAAGATAGAGCCGCATCCTTTCTTTCCTCATGTTGTCCAAGACCACAGTTTTACGTTGAAGCAAGGCGGCAGCGCACAGCTTGGGGGAATGAGTGCAGCGAAAGACTATCGTCTGACCAAAGTCGCCACCGACACGCTTCAGAGGAGCGACATCCGGGAAAAGATAGATAAGCTATTTGAAGCAAAGCCAAAATCTATCTCTGAACGATTTTATCAGGGGTGCGGCTGGATGACCCGCGGACGTAGGAGCATTGATCGTTCGGATCGACTGCTGTACTTCTTTACCGCAATTGAGGCCCTACTGTCAGACTCGGACAAAACCTCTCCTGTCACCCAGACAATTGCCCGCCACGCCGCAGTATTACTATCGGATGATAATATCGGAAGGCAGTCAATTGCAACAAATATCAAACAGCTTTATGGTCTCAGGTCCGCACTTGTTCACACAGGTAGCAGACGTACATTCGATATTGACTCAAATTCGGCGCAGCAAATCGCCGAACTTATTTTCCTACGTGTTTGGAACGATGTTGACCTTTCTATGTCGCAAGTAGCCTTTTCGGCTATACTAGCTAAGGCAAGTTACGGTATTGCATTTGATCAGGTTCTTCATTCCTGACATTGCTACTCAACCAAGAATTATTGCTGCTTGAGCGAATGGGCCACACTTACCGATAAACCTCCCGTCGATGCGCGACACGCACCACCAGCACCGTAACCCGCGCATCCTCGATCCGCGCGACCACCCGGTAGTCCCCGATCCGCCAGCGCCAATATCCGGCATGTTCGCCGATCAGCGCGCTGCCCAAGGCGCGCGGGTCGTCCAAAACCGCAATCCGCTCTTCCAGCGTCTTGATGATCCGCGCCGCGACCTGTCGGTCGAGCTTCTTCAGCTCCTTCGCCGCCTCGGGCAGGAACTCAATCGTCCAGACCAAGCTCGGCCTTCAACGCACTGAGGGGAATGGCATCGTCCGCGCGAAAATTGCGCAAGCGTTCCTCGGCCAGATAGAAATCCTCGAGATCATCGAGATGCGCCTCGATCGCCGCGCGCGCATAAAAGGTCTTTGTCCGCCCGGTCCGCGCCGCCAGCGCTTCCAGACGACCCTCGGTTTGTGCGTCTAATCGTATCGCCAGCATCACAGTCTCCTTGCTATACGTGTATAGCGCACCGACCCGAACCGATCAATAACCATCCCGGGAAACTATGCGAACTGGTGCAACGCTGTACCTCAGCGTTATCATGCTCCGCCGATCGGCCAACTGATGGGCGCCCGCTTCCTCAAAGATGGATCACTTCCGCATATCCCTCGCCGTCGGCGCAGCAATGCGTTGCTTCCCATCCTTCATCCCATCCCACGGATCGGTAAGCGCATAGCGCTTTACCGGCAACGCATCGCCGTCGAGCGATCCGGCGAGCGTTTGATGCACCACGCGCCGCGTCTTGCGCGCCAATTGCGCATCGCTGGTGTAGCAGTCGCCCGGCCATGTTGTGCGATGATATAGCCGAGGATCGCTGACCGCAGCCGATCAAAAACGGCAGTTTCAAGCGGCGGCGTGCCGAGTGCGGCCCCGCGCCATGATCTCTTCGATCGTCGTATCCACTATTGGAGACGCCAGCCCCGCATCAATCGCCGCCTGCAACGCCGCCAGTTTCTGCACATAATCCTGATCGCGCCGCACCAGATCACGCACATAGTCGCTCGTGCTGCTATAACGCCCCTGCGCCACCCGCGCCACCCGCGCCTCCGCCCAGTTTTTTGCGTCCCTCGGGGAGCGGGACGTTCATTTGTGCCATGCGGCAATCCTGCAGTTTCGCGCTAGGATAGACAAGATGATCAACAACCATACCGGCGCTGCGCGACCTCCAGCGGCTGCGCGTCGCCCTTGCCGGTGACGCGCTACACCAGCCAGTGTTCCTGATTGATCCGCCGTGCCCATCAGCCCGATACATTGCCGCCGCGCGGCTCGGGCTTGCCGATGCCGGTGAAGGGGTCGCGGTGGTGCCGGGGGGGGTGCCCGGCATGGGTGGCGGTCGGCTTTGCGTTATATCTGTTGCTACAGATCAAGCAGCCTGGCGAACGGGTGGCCTGATCGGGGCACGGCGCTCGCCGCGCTCACCCCAGCATCTTGGCTGCCAGCACCCATACCCACACCGCCATCGTCAGCGCCCCGCCCAGCATTGTGGTGCGCACAGCGTTGTGGAGGAACCGTGCCTGAATATCGATCGAGCGGACAAAGGCAGCGAGCAGGCGGACGCGCAGCGATTCCTCATCGTCGGTGCCATCAGGATCGAATTCCTCGCCGACCAGCAGCGATCGGAGCAGCAACAGGTTTGACCAGATGAACGGCAATATGCCGATGATACTGGCGATGGTCTCCAGCGGTTGTCTAGCGGCGTCAACGCTGAGCGGCGCGCCGGGCGATGCGGAGATCGGGTGCGTGCCGATGGTGATGAGCAGCGCGTTGAAGGCGAGCATCGCGCCGAGCCTGATCGACAGATCAAGGTCGCGATTTTCCAGATACTCCAGGTCCGCAATAAAACCGGGGAGTGGCGTGCCACCATGCATTTTCTGGAACGCGCGCAGGTTCGCACGAAAGGAGCCGTTACCCATCATCGCTGCGCGCCCCCCGGCCTGCCGTTATTCAGCCGCTGCGGTTTGCGCCGCCACCAGCTTGTCCTGCGTCTTTG
>JBBQAU010000189.1:0-4711 GCA_038316685.1 Sphingomonadales bacterium | reverse complement strand
CAGCCAACCGCCAGGTCAGCGCCGGTGCCTTCAAGATTGATGGGCACCGCCCCGACGCTATGGCTCAGGTCCCACAGGCACAATGCTCCAACTGCCCGCGCCTTTGCGGACCACGCAGCCATATCAAAACGTTCTGCAGTCTTATAATGCACGTGCGTGAGAAGGAGCAGAGCCGTCTTCTCATCAAGAGCCTCGGCAAGGTGCGCGCGCGGCAC
This sequence comes from Sphingomonadales bacterium, assembly GCA_038316685.1. Classification (GTDB taxonomy): domain Bacteria; phylum Pseudomonadota; class Alphaproteobacteria; order Sphingomonadales; family Sphingomonadaceae; genus Sphingomonas. Next base: position 4,496 of record JBBQAU010000189.1, on the reverse strand, counting down.
GACCCGCAGCTCGGCGTCCGGAACGCAGCCGATAACGCCGTCGGCGATATAAAGATCGGTGGGAAAATTCCCCGCTTCGCTGACAATTACATTGCGCGTGGGGTCGCGTTTGAGCGCCGCCACCATCAGCTTGAACAAATTGACCGATGTTGAATCGGCTGCAACCACTTCGCCCGGCATTGCTCCGACTAATCGCCCGATCTTATCACCGATTCGCTGTGGGGCCTCAATCCAACCTTCGTTCCAGCTCCGGATCAACCGCTCGCCCCATTGATGCTGCACCAGTTCGTCGATGGCCGCTGCGCTCGCGACGGGGCGTGGCCCAAGCGAGTTTCCGTCGAGGTAAATAAGATCTTTGGGCAGAGCAAAGCGGGCGCGGAGGCAGCGCAACGGGTCGGCGGCATCAAGCGTGCGTGCCTCGTCGCGGGTCATTGCTCGAAGGCGTCCCGGATCAGGCGTTTTGTTTCAGCCCAGGCGGCGCTCTCCGGTGCTATCAACTCGACATGCCCTGTGTCGGCGATCCGGTGCAAGATCGCCCGGTCGCCGCTTCGGGTGGCCTGATCGAGAAAGCCAGTGCCGAGCCGCATCGGAATGATCCGATCATTCTCCCCATTTACGAGGTCTTGCGGCACGTGGATGGGGAGAAGTCGCGGCACGGAGGTATCAGCGAATACATCTGGCCGCTCCGGCGTCGCCTTACCCGTGAGACGCGCGATCACTTCAGTGCCGCAGCCATTGTCGGGGCTGGCGGCCGTTGCCTCAAGATCAGGCAAGCCACCAAGGCTGATGACGTGCGAGATCTTGAGCGGATGCTCGGTATAGAGCGAACTGGTCACTGGAAGTTTCGGGCGGGCCGCCAACCACAGCGCGAGATGCCCACCAGCCGAATGCCCGACCGCAACGACACGCCCAAGATCGAGATGGAAGCGCTCAGCGTTCGTGCGTAACGCATCTGCCGCTGTTGATACATCCTCGAAGGTACCGGGATAACCGCCGCCCGGCCGGTCAACACCGCGATAATCTATGTTCCAGACGGCGGTGCCAGCGGCGCGAAGATCATCCGCTATCCAGTTCATCAGTGTGCGATCAGCAATGCTTGTCTGCCAGCAGCCGCCATGCACCATCAGCACGACCGGGAAGGGGCCCCTGCCTGCGGGCAGCCAGACATCGACCTTTTGATAAGCATCTGCGCCATAGCTGACCGTCGCCTGCGGCGCCGGGCGGACGCGGGTCGTCAGGTCAGACCAGATCAGAAGTTGGGTCGCCGCAAAAGCCATGGTGGTCATCATGGCAATCAAAGCCGCAAGGGCAAGGCGAAAGCGCGTCATCCCCTTGCCATAAGGCGCTCTCCCCGATTGGCCAACGCGCGAAACGAAGTTGGATCAAGCCCGCCCCAGCCATTCTAACCGAGCAGCCGTGCTGATTCTCACAAATTCGGCGGCTGGCGTTAGTTCGGCGTCGCCGCTATCGAGGCAATAATGTCCAGCGATGTGATTGAACCCGTGGCGGCGCCTGATCCCGGCACCAGCGATTCCCCCTTTGATAGCGCGCTTTCCGAGCGCTATCTTGTCTATGCGATGTCGACGATCACGGCGCGGTCACTGCCCGATGTGCGTGACGGGTTGAAGCCGGTGCATCGCCGGTTGCTCTGGGCGATGCGGTTGCTGCGGCTTGACCCGAGCCAGGGCTATAAAAAATGCGCCCGCGTTGTCGGCGATGTGATCGGCAAATATCATCCGCATGGCGACCAATCAGTTTATGACGCGATGGTGCGGCTCGCGCAGAGTTTTGCGCTCCGCTATCCGCTCGTCGATGGGCAGGGCAATTTCGGCAATATCGACGGTGATAATGCCGCCGCCTATCGCTACACCGAAGCGCGGTTAACCCAGGTTGCCATCGATTTGATGGACGGCCTTGACGATGACGGCACCGATTTTCGCCCGACATATAATGGTGAGGAGCAGGAGCCGGAACTATTTCCGGGCTTATTCCCCAACCTGCTCGCCAATGGTGCGAGCGGTATTGCAGTTGGCATGGCGACGAGTATTCCGCCGCATAACGCCGCCGAGCTGATTGATGCAGCGATGCACTTGGTTGATGATCCAACGGCAGACAATGCGGCCATCATGGCACGAATTTCTGGCCCGGATTTCCCAACGGGTGGGTTGGTTGTTGATAGCCCCGCCGCAATTGCGGAAACCTATGCCACAGGGCGCGGTTCATTCCGGGTTCGCGCGCGCTGGGAGCCTGAAGAACTTGGCCGCGGCACCTGGGTCGCGATTATCACTGAAATTCCTTACGGGGTGCAAAAAGGTAAGCTTATTGAGCAGATTGCCGGACTGATCAATGACAAGAAGCTGCCGATTCTGGCTGATGTCCGCGACGAATCGGACAGCGAGATTCGCATCGTGATCGAGCCGCGCAGCCGGACCGTCGATGCAGATATGCTTATGGAAAGCCTGTTTCGGCTAAGCGATTTAGAAATTCGGGTGCCGCTCAACCTCAACGTCCTGGACGCGCGCCGGACGCCGCGTGTCATGTCGCTGCGAGAGGCGCTGTCAGCCTGGCTCGACCATCAGTTTATCGTGCTGCGCCGCCGAACCCAGCACCGGCTCGACAAGATTGCCGACCGGATTGAATTGCTCGACGGCTATATCATTGCGTTCCTCAATCTTGATCGGGTGATCGAAATCATCCGCACTCAAGATGAACCCAAGCCAATGATGATCGAGGAGTTTTTGCTGAATGATCGTCAGGCCGAAGCGATCCTGAACATGCGCTTGCGGTCGTTACGGCGGCTTGAGGAAATCGAACTCCGCAAGGAGCGTAAGGGGTTGCAGGAGGAGCGTCACGGGCTTGAGGCGCTGCTTGGCAGTGATGCGCGGCAGCGCACCCGGATGAAGAAGGACCTGGGCAAGCTTATGATCCGCTATGGCCAGGATACACTATTGGGCAAGCGGCGGACGACCATATCCGAAGCTGCTCCGGCACGTGATATCCCGCCTGAGGCGATGATCGAGCGTGAGCCGATTACGGTAATTCTGTCGCAGCGCGGGTGGATCCGCGCCATGAAGGGCCATATCGATCCGTCAGAACTTTCGGCGTTGAAGTTTAAAGAAGGCGACGCGCCGGGATTTGCCTTTCCTGCGCAGACGACCGACAAGATAATCATCGCGGCCGAGACAGGGCGATTTTACACCTTGGCAGCTGACAAACTCCCCGGCGGACGCGGTTTTGGCGAGCCGGTGAAGCTGATGATCGACCTCGATGGCGAAACCGGCATTTGCGCTGTTTTCCCGGTCAGCCGTTCAGCGCAGCTGCTGGTTGCGGCAAGTGACGGACGTGGATTTTTGTTAAAAGCTGCGGATGTGATCGCTGAAACGCGCAAGGGCAAAACGGTGATGACGCCGCGAGCGGGTGCCCGCTTGGTGTGCGTGAAACCGGTTCTTGAAACAGCTGATTATGTTGGCGTTATTGGCGAAAACCGCAAGTTGCTCGTCTTCCCGATCACCGAATTACCGGTGTTGACGCGCGGACAGGGCGCGCAATTACAACGCTATCGTGATGGCGGGCTCGCCGACATAACGACGTTTGTCTTCGCGCAAGGGCTGAGTTGGGTCATGGGCGGAGAAACCGGACGAACGCGCACGGAAACTGACCTTTCCGGATGGCGCGCGGCGCGCGGTGCTGCTGGTCGGATGCCACCGACAGGCTTCCCGCGGGATAACCGTTTCTGACTGGCCTATATTTGCCCGGCGGTTAACCGGCGCTGCTTTGGCGGGCTTGAACCAGTTGCAGCTAGCTTTCGGTAAATGCGGTAGCGGGTCAGTTTGAAATCTAACGCCAACTGCGATTGATGATCGGACGATATCGCTCGATGAAGGCGCACTCTTCATTGAGATAAGTTGAGATGCGGGCGACCGGCGTCTCGACGATGGTGCCGGGTCGAGCCGCGTCGAGCATAAATGGTGGCTACGCCGTATTCCAGGAGCAACGCGCGCCACTTTTCCGCTTCTATTTGGGGAGCAGGCGACTTGCGTTCCTGCAAGGCTCTCGAAATATCATTTTGCCAAGCACGCAGCCGTTTCGCCAGGCGGCCTTTGCTGGAACCGAGGTGCACGATCTGTCCGCCGACCAAAAACGCATAGATGCAACATTCCTCCGCAGCGATGCCAGCGTCGCTTACTTCGACGTGAAAGATTTCATCGGCGATGTGGACTTGGGCAACCGGCTGCAGCCCATACGACTCTATCGCTTCGCGGCGCATCATTTTGACTGTTTGAATGGCCCACGCTTAACTCGAGCCGTCTTCGCATCCTCCACGAGTTTCGCGATGTCCGCGATCTCCCAGAGCCGATCCGACACGCCAGCGGCCATCGCCGGGGTGACGCGCAGTGTCTGATTGATGCGGACAAAGTTGTAATACATCATGTGCAGCGCGACCGCATGGGCGTGGTTTTCGACCTTCTTTGAAAAGCCGTTGGTCAGACGAGTGA
>JBBQAU010000188.1:0-4720 GCA_038316685.1 Sphingomonadales bacterium | reverse complement strand
ATTGGCAAAGGGTCGGGTCTGGGGTTGAGCCAGGTTTATGGATTTACAACACAGTCTGGCGGAAATACGGTGATTGAAAGCAAAGTCGAAGTTGGAACTACCGTAAGCATGATGTTACCGATCGCTCGAACAAATCCGCCTTTCGATGTTAATTAACTCTGTGCCTCTGACTGTATTGATAATCGAAGACGAAACGATGGTTCGTTATATAGCCAGGCTGGAATTTGAAGACGCAGGGTTTAAAGTTATGGAATCAGCAGACGCAACGTCTGCGGTCGGTGTTCTCGAAGCTGACGATCAGATTGACCTGCTGTTCACGGACATTCGTATTCCGGGCGCTTTGGATGGGTGGGCTGTTGCGCGATTGGCGCGTCGATTGCGCCCGAATATAGCCGTTATTTACGCCACCGGATATTCCCCACAATCGCCTGATATGGTGACAGGAGCGCTCTTTTTCGGGAAGCCTTATAAATTGAGCGCAATAATACAGGCAGCTGGTCAGTTGACCCACGCTTAGCAAAGGCGAACGACCGAGAATAAGCGCATTGATGAGGGGGTCAATTTCGGCAAGTGTTTTTCATATCACAACGCGTCTTTGCCTGAACTGCACGCGCCAAATGGCCACGTTCGGATCATTTCACCGCTGCGCTGGTTTGGCGATTTTAAGTGGAAAAGCGTCTCCGTCACGATTTGCGAGAAGCCGGGGCCATCACATTTCAATTCCCCCTGCCCGCAACAGGGCATAGGGTAACCCATTCACTGCTATCACGAGGTGGAGCCATCACCACACCGCAGACACTTTCGATTGCCGTTCTTGCTGGCATGATGGGACTCTTTATTTGGGGTAAGGTCCGATACGATGTCGTGGCGATTTTGGCGCTGCTCGCCGCGATCGCGGTCGGCATTGTCAAGCCAAAGGACGCGTTTACTGGCTTCTCGGATGATATTGTCATTATCGTTGCTTCGGCGCTGGTCATTTCGGCGGCTGTGCAACGTTCGGGCGTTGTTGAGGTGGCGCTCCAGTTTGCGGCTTCGCGCATGACGCGTGTTGGCTCGCAGTTGCTGCTTCTTACCTCCACCGTCGCTGTGGCTTCTGCGCTGGTCAAGAACATCGGCGCGCTGGCGATGCTCATGCCCGCCGCATTCCAGATGGCGAAAAAGAACGATTCCAATCCTTCGGTCTTCCTCATGCCGATGGCGTTTGCTTCGCTGCTGGGTGGCCTGATGACGCTGGTCGGCACGTCGCCGAACATCATCGTCAGTCGGGTGCGTGAGGAGCTGACCGGCAAGCCGTTTGGCATGTTTGATTATCTGCCCGTGGGGCTTGGTTTGACGTTGGTGGGCCTGCTCTTTTTGCGTTTTGGATACAGGCTGCTCCCCGGCGACCGCCGCGCCGCGCCGACGATGGGGGAAGCGCTCGATATTGAAGAGTATTCTACCGAGGTCGTGGTTGCAGAAGGCTCGTCGGCGATCGATGGCACTCTGGCGGATTTCATCGCGCGCAGCGAGGGGAATGCGACAGTTGTTTCGATTCTGCGAAACGGGGCATCGGTAAAACTCAACCCTGCCACCATTCTCCGGCAGGACGATATTCTGATTGTGGAAGGAGAACCCGAAATCCTTGAGCAGCTGATTGCACGGGAAAAGCTCGCGCTTGAGGGTGAACACCGCCAGCAACCACGAGAGGGTAAAGGCGAAGAAGTTGGCGTGATCGAGGCCGTGATCGGCACAAACTCCCGCCTTGTCGGGCAAACCGCCGGGAGCTTGAATTTACAGCAGCGCTGGGGTGTCAACCTGATTGCGATCTCGCGTCAGCAGGAGCGCTTGTTCAAACGTATCGCAGAGACGTCGCTTTGTGCGGGCGATGTCGTGGTGATTCAGGGGCCGCTTGGCCTGCTGCCGGAGCGGCTGCGTGATCTTGGCTGTCTGCCACTCGCAGAGCGCGCAATCCGCCTGGGTGCGTCGCGGCGCGGGCTGCTGCCGATCGCTATTCTGGCGGTGGCCATGGCCGCGACCGCAAGCGGCATCGTGCCTGTTGCAGTCGCTTTTTTCGCAGCAGCCGCCCTTGTCATGATAACCGGCACATTACCGCTGCGTGAAGCCTATGAAAGCGTGGAGTGGCCGATCCTCATCATGTTGGGCGCGCTCATTCCCGTGAGCGACTCGCTTCGCACGACCGGCGCTTCAACGCTCGTTGCGGATTGGTTGTCAAATACAGCGGCCGCACTCCCACCCTGGGGCGCGGTCGCGCTGATCCTGGTCGCGGCAATGGCGGTGACGCCGTTTCTCAACAACGCCGCAACCGTCCTTGTCATGGCGCCCATTGCAGCTAGCTTTGCTGGCGATCTGGGGTATCGACCCGAAGCATTCCTGATGGCGACTGCTGTTGGTGCTGGCTGTGATTTCCTCACACCGATCGGGCATCAGTGCAATACGCTCGTAATGGGTCCGGGCGGCTACCGCTTCGGGGACTATGCCCGGTTGGGCGCGCCGCTGTCGCTGCTCGTGGTGCTAGTCGCAACACCGTTATTGATATGGGTTTGGCCAGTGCTTTAGCCGGGGCGGCGTCAACCGTTGCTTGGCTTAGTAACAGGCTCAGGCGAGGCAGCCGATGCATCAAGTTCGACGTGCCTGGCGCTACGAATATGAACGTCGCGCTGTGGATAGGGAATCTCGATTGAGTGCTGCTTGAACAGCACCCATAGCTTGTTGAGGATTTCGGACTGGACATTGCCGACACCCATTTCGGGATCAGTGATCCACACCAAAATGTCGTGATCGACTGAGCTGTCACCAAAGCCCTTTAGCCACACCGTCGGCTTTGGATCAGCGATTACGCGCGTTGCTGATGAGGCAGCCTCCAGCATGAGCCGCTGCGCGAGCGCAAGATCGCTGCTGTAAGCGACGCCAACCGGGATTCGCAGCCGCACATTGCGACTTGAATAGGACCAATTTTCAACCGAATCAGTCATCAGCTTCTCATTCGGGATTAGATGCTCCTTACCGTCGCGAGTAACAACGGAGACTGCCCGAATACCAATTTTGCTGATCGCACCAAATGTGTCGCCGACAACGATGACATCGCCTGGCTTCACCGATCGGTCCATGAGCAGGATCAGCCCTGCGATCAGATTGCCAAGGGTTTTCTGCATACCAAAGCCGACCGCAAGGCCAAACGCGCCAGAGAAGACGGTAAATGCGGTGAGATCGATCGCGAGGAGATCGACGCCGATCAGTATCGCTAGCGTGATAATCGCCAGACCCAAGACTTTCTGGGCAAGCACTTTTTGCGAGGCATCCATCCGGCCGTTAGTGCGGATCAGCCGCTTGACGATCCGAAACGCGATGCGGGCCGCCGCAAAGATTACCACAGAGACGATAACGAAAACGATGACGTTAAGCAGCGACACGCGGTTCGCGCCGATGTCGATTGCCAGCGTGTCAAGCGCGCGCATGGTGCGGGCGAGCCAGCCGGCCACGCGCGGCGCACTGGCGGCAAAGGCTGATTGCGTTATCATTATCGGTCCTTTTTTGCTTCGCAGTGGGTGCCGGGCTTCAGAATTTGGCGGCCGACTTGAAATCGTGACGGCAAGCAAGCTGATACGGATTGCCCTCGGCCCGGAACACCAACCCAGATACCGAAACGAACGCTAAACCAAACCGCCGGGGTCGGGTAGATTTGTTACGTATCGGCATCCTACCCAACATGAGTTCACCGCTGGGCAGAATATTGGACTGCGAAGGCTGTGTATCGAATTGTGTAAAGCAATGGCAGCTTGCAGTATCGCGGCCAGAGATACGCAAAGCCATAGATCGGGCGCGCTGCTGCTGCGCTGAATTTCGGCGAAGGCTGGCCGATTTGGGATGGGCCTGTTCCGGGAGAGGCTCGGCAAAAACTGCGCTGCGTTAATTTTAGCGTCCCCCTCTCGAAGGGCGCGGCAACCAGCTGCTCGGTAATCCACCCAGATTCAGACGTCCGAGGCGCTTTTGCTGACGCTGCAAAGTCTCCCTTCAGCAATACCTACAGATGAATTTAATCTCGGCCCCTTCGTCAACCGGGTTACGCCGCTTCGTCGTCCCATAGCTGTTCCTCGCCAGCCCCCGCAGCACGAGCATGTTGACAAGTGTAAGGCGGTGGAACCACTCTTCAGCTGCAAGGTTTGTTGGAAACAGGAGCTGACGAACGGATATGGCGACACACATTCGGCGCGAATCGCTTTTGGCCAATTGGCGGACCGACGTGCCAGCTTCGATCGTCGTTTCGCTGGTGGCATTGCCATTGTGCCTGGGCGTCGCGTTGGCTTCTGGAGCGCCGCTGTTTGCCGGATTGGTTTCGGGGATAGTCGGCGGTATCGTCGTCGGCATGCTCAGTCGCTCGCCGCTGTCCGTCAGCGGACCGGCAGCAGGGCTGACTGCAATCGTTTTTGCAGCAATCGAGGGGCTCGCGAGTTATGAGGCGTTTCTGCTCGCCGTCTGCCTGGCGGGAGCGATGCAGATAGGGTTTTCGTTTCTACGGGCCGGCATTCTCGCTGAGTTCGTGCCTTCATCGGTAATCACCGGAATGCTGGCAGCGATCGGCCTTATCCTCATCCTGAAACAGTTGCCGCATGCGATTGGCTATGATGGTGATCCCATCGGCGATTTTGCGTTTGGTCAAAAGGATGGCGGCAATACGCTGTCGTCAATTGCCGAAATGTTGCGAGACGATATTCAGTGGGGC
>JBBQAU010000187.1:0-4805 GCA_038316685.1 Sphingomonadales bacterium | reverse complement strand
GTCACGTCGAGCCGACGCCGCAGCGCCTGTTCGTGGCTCAACAAAACATAGGAGGAGACACTCATTTCCGTTCGCTCCAGATAAATTGTCGCTCGGAGCGCACTAGGCAGAATTTGCCCTACGCTTATCCTATATTAGAGGAGATTTGAGCGAATGGTGCGCGGTGAACAGTTTCTCGCCATCGCCCACGAACGAAAGGCGAGCAGTTGTCCGAACCCGATCCCGCAAGCGTCGTTATCGACGATGATGTTCAACCCAACTCAGCCGCCCCCGCCAAGCGCGCACGCTTTAGCAAGCGGCTAATGATCGTCGTTGGCGCGCTGATCCTGATCCTGCTTGCCATCGTGGGAGCGGTGTTCTTCCTGCTGCCAAAGGGCGAAGCCTCCAAGGAAGAGCCAGTCGCCGAAAGCCACGGCGAGGCTGGCACCACCTATATCGACGCACCGGCAATGGTGGTAAATCTGCGCGGGGCCGACGACACTGCCCGCTTCCTGAAAATCCGCTTCACACTGATACCCGTCACGGCAAGCCAAGAGGAGGACATCAAGGCCAAGCTGCCCCTGATCGTTGACGCCTTTCAACCGTTCCTGCGCGAACTACGGCCAGAAGACCTTGCCGGATCGGCTGCAGTTTTTCGTATTAAGGAAGAAATGCTGGTCCGTGCCACTGCTGCGATTGGCCCGGGCGAGATCAAGGACATCCTTATCCAGGATCTGATTCAGCAATGAGCGATGATTTCATCGATATGGACATTGCCGCCCACACAATTCCCGCCGGAGATAGCGACGCGTTTGATCAGGCAGGAATTGACGCATTGTTCGGCTGCGGCGCACCGGTCGCCAAGAAAAGCGGCCTGAAGGCGGTCATCGAATCAAACGTGATCAATCACGAGCGGCTGCCGATGCTGGAGGTGGTATGCGAGCACATGGTGCGCACCTTTGCCAGCAGCATGCGCAATCTGACTTCCGACGCCATCGATGTCAGCCTTGACGAGTTGACCTCGATCCGGTTTGCCGACTTCATGGGGCGGCTGGAATTGCCCGCGATGATTGGGGTGTTCAACGTACCCGAGTGGGACAATTACGGGATCATTACCGTCGAATCGAGCCTGATCTATGCGGTGGTTGATGCGTTGCTCGGCGGGCGGCGCGGCGGCGCGCCGATGCGCATTGAGGGTCGCGGCTTCACCACGATCGAGACGACGCTGGTGTCAAAAATGCTTGAACTTGCGCTGACCGATTTGGCTGCCGCGTTCGAGCCAATCGCGCCGGTTGCAATGCTGCTGGAGCGGATCGAAACTAGCCCGCGCTTTGCCGCCATCGCAGGCCCTACCAATATCGCCGCTGTCGCCACCTTCCGCGTGGACATGGAAGGTCGGGGCGGCAAATTCACCATCTTGCTGCCCTATGCAACGATGGAACCAGTCCGCGAGAAATTGCTGCAGCGCTTCATGGGCCAAAAGGTCGGCCGGGGAAACATCTGGGAAGCGCACATGGCCACAGAGCTTCTTCAAACCGATTGTACGATTGACGTCGTGCTGGGGGAACGAACGCTTCGGCTGGAAGAAGTCCGCGCTTTCGCTGTCGGGCAGACGATCGCGCTCGACAGCGCGCCCGACGACGCTCTGGAAATTCAGGGCGGCGGCATCAGGCTGGGCCGCGCCCAAATCGGCCAACGTTGCAACAACATCGCGGTTCGCCTGGTGGCCGACATGTTCAAGGAAACCAAGAGATGACCTTTGCCACCCTGACCAACATCGTCACCATCATGTTCTGCACTGCGGTGCTGATCCAAAGCGTTCGAATGATCCGATGCCTGCGCGCGGTAAAGGGCGAAGCATTCGGATCAATGGTCACCGCGCTCGACGCTTCCACTGCACAGGCGCGCACCGTGCTTGCTGATCTGCGCGAAACGCTGCGAACCGACTGCGCCGCCAATGCCCGCGTCATCGCGAGCGGCACCTCGATGCGCGAAGAGCTGACGGTGATGGCCGGGATTGCCGATGCCGTTGCCGAGCGGATCGTCGAGGCAGTTGGCAAGAGCAACTCACAGCCTGCCAAGTCAAAGACCAGGCCGCGCACGCGCACCCTGCCGGAGACAGCAGCATGATCCAAAAGCCTTCGCTCCTAATGCTCACGGCCGTTGCTGCGGCATTTTCAACCGTTGCTCATGCATTAGACGCTGCATCTCCGTCACCAGTGGGCCCCGCTACCCGGCTCGGCACCGCTATAAAGCAGGATATAGCCGCCCGGGATCAATCAACGACACGGCGAAACCGGGCGCTGGTGCTGCGCGAGCAGGCTGCGCGTGCGACCGAGGAACGAATCAAAAGCGATCTGCGCGCGCGCCAGCAAGCAGCGGTTACCGCCAGCGCGCCTGGAAGCGCCAGCCCCGATGGCGCGCAATATGATAATCTTGCCCGCATCTACCAGGCGATGAAGCCGGCCAAGGCAGCGCTGATCTTTGAGGCGCTCGATATGGACGTCCAATTGAAAGTTGCGCAGCGGATGCGCGAGCGGTCGATTGCGTTGATCTTGGCCGCGATGACGCCACCGGGCGCGGCTGACCTCAGCATGTCGCTCGCGGGCAAGGAAGCACGTAAACCCAGGGAGATGCCCGGCGCGAAGCCAGTGAATCGGGTGGCGCTGTAGATCAGGGAGCATTTGCGGCGGTGATGTTCGACGCTCCAGGGGCGACGCTCTAATTTTCAGCCGAAACCTCAACAATAAGCACGCGGGCGATCCCGTTGTCCGTGCTGCGCAGGGCGGTGGTCAGATCTGCGCTCAATCGACGGGCATCGACCGGCGTGTGCGGTGAGGTGAACAAGCGCGAAAATTCAATGCTGCTGGCGATTGAAACGGCACGCAATTCGGGTAGTTTGGCCGTTAACCGGTCAAGTTGTTCGGCATCTTTTGCCGCCAGCACCAGCTTGAGCCGCAACGATCCTTCAAAATGATCAGACCCCACAATGGGCACAATAATTGCGTCCATCGAGACAAAGTGTGGCTCGCCTGATCCGGACGCCGGACCATTCGCTGCGGTCGGGCTCGCGCCAATCGCGAATGACATCGACAATGCCGTCTTGATAAATGCTGTTGCGATCAGACTAGCTCCAGGCCGCATACGCACCTGCCGCGTCTGCTATCCTATAATAGAGGAGATCCAGCACAAAAGGGGTATTCCATGAGTCGCGATCAGAGGCCGGCCCGCGTCAAGATGATCGATCACGCCCAATTGGTTGTTCCCGCCAGCCGCGCTGACGATAGCCTCGGAGGCAACATCGCCCCAGCCTCCGCTCCCGGCAAACCCGCCCAATCGGGCACCGTGTTGTGGGCGGCCTTGTTCCTGATGGCCTGTGCTGCAGGCGCGGCAGGCGTGGCGTTGATGCCGCTGCTGGGCTACCGGTAATGCGGCCTCTGTCGGCCCTTGCCGCGTTGACCGCCTCGATGGCGGCAACGTCTGCGCCCTTTGCGGTGGCGGGCGAAACGCCCACCGCCGCCGCGCCAGCCCAAGCTTCTTCGTCAGGGGCAGGCGCAGTGTTCGGCGTCGTTACAGTTCCTGTCGTGAAATCGGTCCTGCCTTTGCGCCCGGCAAGCACGCTGCCGGCATTCGCGGCGGAATTTTCCAATCTGGCAACCATCACGCGACCGGGCGGGTGGACTATTTTGAGTCACGAAGCGGCCTGGGCTGGCCTGATCAAGGCTAGTCCAGCGCATCGGCAGGCGGCGCGCTGGGCATATGCGCGCAGCCAGATCGGCCTTGGTCGCGCGGCCGAGGCGCTAGGCGTGATCGAGGTCATGCGGCAGGACGAGCCTGATATTCTCCTGGTTCCCTCCTTCCAGCTCGCGCTTGGTGCGTCTTTGACGTTGCTACACCGATCACCGGCGGCCATCGCTGCGCTGTCCGGCGACGCGCTGGCCAACAATCCGGAGGCTTGCGCATGGCTCATGCGGGCGTTGGCCGAGAGCAATCAAGCAGCGTCGGGGCTCAGGCAGGTACGCTGCGCGATTCCTGCCTTGAATGCGCGAAAAGATGCGGCAAGGGCCGCTTTTCTCCTGCCGCTCGCCCAAAGCGCCGCCGTGCTCGCAAGGCCTGCGACGATCGTTCAGTTGCTGCGGACATTGCCTGAATCCGATCCAGCGGCCAACCTGCTGCGGGGTCGGGCGGCGCTCGCTCAGGGTCAGCTGGCTGCTGGGCGCCTTTTGCTAGGCCGCGCGGCGCGCACGGGCAACCGCGAACAACGACTTGATGCCGAACTGAGCCTGTTGGAGGGCGCGGTCGCGCGTGGCGCCGTCCCGCGCGATGCCGTGGCCAAGCTTCGCCGCATCCGGTACGTTTGGCGCGGCGGCGGGATCGAGGCGCGCGCGCTGCTTTTGTCTTACCGATTGGCACGCCAGACGCACGATTTGCGCGCTACGCTCGATGCGGGCGCAACGCTGTTCCGCTATTTCGGCGGCGGCAACGATCTGCCGACGCTGGTGCCCGAACTTCAGGCGACAATCGCCGACGTGCTTACCCCCGACAACCCGATGCCGCTCGATCAGATCGCCGGCCTGTATTGGGATTATCGCGATCTTTCGCCAGCAGCAGCGGCGGGCGATCTGCTCGTTTCGCAATTCGCCGACCGGTTGCAGGCGGCCGGCTTGTACGCGCGCGCGGCCGAACTGCTCGAACACCAATTGCTCGTCCGTACCAAAGACATCGCGCAGGGGCCGCTATCGGCGCGCGTCGCGTCGCTCTTCATTCTCGCCGGTCAGCCCGAGCGGGCGTTGGGGGCAATTCGTGCGACCGAGGCCAATGCCTAT
>JBBQAU010000186.1:0-4822 GCA_038316685.1 Sphingomonadales bacterium | reverse complement strand
GGGCGCGAAATGCTCAACATTCTTGCAGAGCGCGAATTTCCTGTCAGCGATATTGCAGCGGTCGCATCATCGCGCAGCCAGGGTGACGAGATTGAGTTCGGCGATTCTGGCCGCAAGCTGCGGGTCCAGAACATCGAAAATTTTGATCCCGCAGGCTGGGATATGGCGCTGTTTGCGATTGGCTCAGAAGGTAGCAAGCTCCACGCGCCCCGCTTTGCCGCTGCCGGTTGCACCGTCATCGACAACGCCTCGCATTACCGGATGGACCCCGATGTTCCGCTCATCGTACCCGAGGTCAACCCCGGCGCGATTGATGGCTATCGCCGCAAGAATATCATCGCCAACCCCAATTGCTCGACCGCGCAGATGGTTGTCGCGCTCAAGCCGTTGCATGATTATGCCAAGATAAAACGTGTGGTTGTTTCAACCTATCAGTCAGTGTCTGGTGCCGGCAAAGTAGGGATGGACGAGCTGTTTGAGCAGAGCCGCAACATCTTTGTCGGCGACAGCGCTGAGGCGAAGAATTTCACCAAGCAAATCGCGTTCAACGTCATTCCGCATATTGGCGATTTTCTCGACGATGGATCGACCAGCGAGGAATGGAAGATGGTGGTCGAGACCAAGAAGATTCTCGATCCTAAGATCAAGGTATCGGCGACCTGTGTTCGCGTACCCGTTTTTGTGGGCCATTCCGAGGCGATCAATATCGAGTTTGAGAATGAGATTTCGGCCAAAAAGGCCCAGGCAATATTGCGTGAGGCACCCGGCGTGATGCTCGTCGATAAGCGCGAGGATGGCGGCTATGTGACGCCGATTGAGTGCGTCGGTGAATATGCCACCTTCATCAGTCGGGTTCGTGAAGACCCAACCGTCGATAACGGCCTGGTGCTTTGGTGCGTGTCCGACAATCTTCGCAAAGGGGCAGCCCTCAACGCGGTCCAGATTGCGGAATTGCTTGGGCGGCGGCACCTGAAAAAGGCGGCGTGACAGCAGCCAGCGGGCAACCGCCGCTGCCCGAACCTCGTTATTTCAATAGTTTCGACGGCGTCAAACTTGCCTGGTGCGAGACCGGGGAGGGGCGGCCAGTGGTCCTGCTCCACGGCCTATTTTCCAATTCAGTGACAAACTGGATCAAATATGGCCATGCCGAAGCGATTGCTGCGCGCGGCTTTCGCGTGATTATGCCTGATCTGCGAGCGCATGGGGCAAGCGCCAGGCCGCATGACGCGCAATCTTACCCGCTTGATGTGCTCGCGCAGGATGGTCTTGCGCTTATCGACCATCTCGGGCTGACCGATTATGATCTCGGTGGCTATTCGCTGGGCGCTCGCACGACTGCGCGGATGCTGGCACTCGGGGCCAAGCCGAGGCGCGTGGTCATTTCAGGCATGGGGTATGAAGCCCTGACGAGCACTGGCAAACGCGCCGATTTCTTCCGGCGGGTGCTGACAGAGATGGGGTCGTTCGACCGGGGATCGGCGGAATGGATGGCGGAGGCGTTCCTCAAAACCTTAAATGGTGATCCCAAGGCGTTGATCCATGTTCTCGACACCTTTGTAAACATGACGACGGCCGACCTTGCAGCGATCAGGCAACCCGTGCTGGTCCTGAGCGGTACGGACGATTTCGACAACGGATCGGCTGAGGCACTAGCCAAGGCACTGCCGGATGCTCGGTTTCAAACCGTCGCGGGCAATCATATGAGCGCTGTTCTCCGCCCCGAACTCGGGAAAGCGATTGCTGATTTTCTCGTGGCTTGACCCGGCCTTCGCGGCCTGCTCATTTGCGCGCAACCACGCCATGATGAGGACACTTCGATGATCCGAACCGGTATTTCTGCCATCGCCCTTTCGCTGGCGCTTGTCGCCTCGCCTGGTATTGCCGCCGAGAAAAAGGCCGCACCCACTGGTGCAAACTCCACGCCGACCGCCGCCGAGGCCGATGCATTTGTGGCAGCAGCGGAGAAGCAACTCGCTGATTTTTCGCTTGATGCCAATAAGGTGAGCTGGATTAACGCAACTTACATCACCGATGATACCGATGCACTTGCGGCAAAATTCGGAGCGGAGGGAACCGAGCTGCAGGTTGCGCTAGCGCTGGAGGCGGCAAAATTTCAAAAGGCGCCAGCGCTCTCTGCGAATACGCGCCGCAAGCTGGACCTGCTGCGCGGCAGCATCACCTTGCCAGCGCCCACCAGGCCCGGTGCCGCCGACGAACTCTCTACCATCGTAACGCGGATGTCGTCGCAATATGGCAAGGGCAAGGGCACGCTCGACAGTCAACCAATCAATGGCAGCGACATAGAGGCCGCGATGCGGACCACCCGTGACCCGGCGAAACTCAAGGAAATGTGGGTCAGCTGGCACGACAATGTCGGTGCGCCAATGCAAGCCGATTACGCCCGCATGGTGCAGATATCAAACCAGGGCGCGGCCGAGCTTGGTTATAAGGATGTAGGGGCCATGTGGCGCTCGGCCTATGACATGAGTCCGCAAGAGTTTGGTGCTCTGACCGACAATCTCTGGCGCGAAGTGGAGCCGCTCTACAAGGCGCTGCATACGTATGTGCGTGCCAAACTCAATGAGAAATATGGCGATAAGGTGCAGGCAAAGACAGGGCCAATCAGGGCTGATCTGCTGGGCAATATGTGGGCGCAGGAATGGGGCAATATTTATGATGTTGTAGCACCGAAGGGCACGGGCGACCTGGGATTTGACGTCAGCGACCTGCTGAAAGCCAAGGGTTATGATCCGATCAAAATGGTGCGGACGGGGGAAGGGTTTTACTCCTCGCTAGGTTTCGCGCCGTTGCCCGAAAGCTTCTGGGCGCGCTCCCAGATCGTAAAGCCAGCGGACCGCGAGGTGATTTGTCATGCCTCCGCCTGGGACCTCGACAATCTTGACGATATCCGGATCAAGATGTGCACCAAGGTCAATGGCGATGATTTCGTCACCATCCATCATGAGCTTGGCCATAATTATTACCAGCGCGCCTACAAGGCGCAGCCCTTCATTTATAAAAATGGCGCGAATGACGGCTTCCATGAAGCCATCGGTGATTTTGTCGCCTTGTCGATCACGCCGCAATATCTCGTCGATATCGGGCTGCTTGATGCGGCCAAAGTGCCGAGCGAGGAGAAGGATATTGGTTTGCTGCTGCGTCAGGCGATGGACAAGGTGGCGTTTCTCCCCTTCGGCCTTCTGATCGACAAATGGCGCTGGGGCGTGTTTTCGGGCGCGATTACGCCGGCAAATTACGAGGGAGCGTGGAATGCGCTGCGGCTGCAATATCAGGGTATCGCGCCTCCTGTCGAGCGCGAGGACGATCGATTTGATCCTGGGGCAAAATATCACGTGCCGGCCAGCGTGCCCTACACCCGCTATTTTCTTGCCCGGTTGTTGCAGTTCCAGTTTTACAAGGCCGCTTGTGACCAATCGGGGTGGACCGGGGCGCTGCACCGTTGCTCTTTTTTTGGGAACAAGGAAGTTGGTGCAAGGTTGAACGCGATGCTCGAATTGGGCCAGTCCAAGCCATGGCCCGACGCTCTTGAAGCGTTTGTCGGGACGCGGGAAATGTCCGGTAAAGCCATGGCGTCCTATTTTGCGCCCCTGAAGGCATGGCTTGACCAGCAGAACGAGGGCAAGCCGGCCGGGTGGTGATCCGGCTTTCGATCAAAGCTGTTCAGCGAGAGAGTCATTGTGAAAATGAAAGGTGCGTGTTAGGCGCGCCGCTCTCGAAGTCCAGGCTGGTCGGAACCAGCCACTAACAAAGGCAATGACCGTGAAAAAGAATATACACCCTGATTACCACATGATCACTGTGCAAATGACCGATGGAAGCCAATATCAGACCCGCTCCACCTGGGGCAAGGAGGGTGATCTGATGACGCTTGAGATCGATCCGCTTGCGCATCCGGCCTGGACCGGGGGTAATTCGCGGCTTCTTGACGCCGGTGGTCAGGTTGCACGCTTCAACAAGCGCTTTGGCGGGATTTCCCTGGCAAAAAAGTGATCCGCGCACCGCGCTGTTAACGACGCATTAGGGCTGATCGATTAGCATTTCCTCATGGACGCCCCGAGGAGACCTATGTTCGCCGCTGAATTTCAGCCTGCCGAAGTCAAGGGGGGGCGTAGAAGCCCCCGATCGGCTGTCTCCCTTGACGCTAGGATTGGCGGCAGTGGCTTTGATCGGACGCTCTGCCGTGTGGTCGATTTGTCAGTTCATGGTGCCCGACTGCAAACTTACTCTGACTTGAAACCCGGCTCAACCATTTGGCTGACATTGCCGCAGATTGGGCCGGTCGCAGCGCGCATTGTCTGGAGCGAGGATTTTGTCGCCGGCTGCCAATTTGAAATACCACTGACAGAAGAGGCCTTCACTCTGCTGGTTGGTGGCGATGAGCTCCCAAGCGGCGCCGCTTGATCCCCAGGATCGACGAACAGCACCCTTTAACCCCCCTTTTTCGTGGGTGGGGAAACAATTTACATCAAGGCGCCCGCCTTTGGGCTGGGCGCTCAGGAATCGATTGCGATGCCTGGATGGGCCGTTTCAATAAATTTGCTTAGAATGGTTGATCCGATGCCGTCCTTGGCTATGTGACGGTTGTACCCCGGCATTTATCCGGTGGCGGAGGGACTTGATGGCGAAGGAAGGTGCAAAGGTCGTTCAGCTTCGCGACGTCCTTGTTTGGGCGCGGCCGATCCTGTCGCCCGATAAATCCTTCTTCGTTATGGCCATTATTTATGGCGTGGCGATCAGTCTGCTGTCCTTAGCCACACCGATTTCGGTGCAGTTGTTGATCAACAGCATCGCCAATACCGCG
>JBBQAU010000185.1:0-4842 GCA_038316685.1 Sphingomonadales bacterium | reverse complement strand
TGCGCTGCTGGCGATCGAGGGCGAGCGCGATGATATCTCCGGCCTCGGCCAGACCAAGGCGGCGCTCAGCCTTGCTGATAAGTTGCCCGCCGACAAGAAGCGCTATCTGATGGCGGAAGGCGCAGGCCATTATGGCATCTTTAACGGTAGCAAATGGCGCACCAAGATCGCGCCCGTGGTTGAGGAATGGATGACCGCGCACGGCGGGTGAAGCAAGGCAAAGGCTTGCTCGCGGCTGCAACGACAAAAAAAGCCGGGAGCGGTGATTCCGCTCCCGGCCTTTTTTTTGAACGCTACGCCTGTCGCTTACAAAACCTCAAACAACCCGGCAGCACCCATGCCGCCGCCGACGCACATCGTCACGACAACGTATTTCGCGCCGCGCCGCTTGCCTTCGATCAGCGCGTGGCCGGTCATCCGTGCGCCTGACATGCCGTAAGGGTGGCCAATCGATATCGCGCCGCCATTGACGTTGAGCAGCTCGTTGGGAATGCCCAGCGTATCGCGGCAATACAGCACCTGAACCGCAAACGCTTCGTTGAGCTCCCAAAGGCCGATATCGTCCATCTTGAGGTTAAATCGCTCAAGCAGCTTGGGGATGGCGTAAACGGGGCCGATGCCCATTTCGTCAGGCTCTGTGCCCGCAACCGCCATGCCGACATACCGACCCAGCGGGGTAAGCCCGCGCTTTGACGCAAGCGATTCCTCCATCAACACGCTGGCAGAGGCACCGTCGGACAACTGGCTGGCATTGCCCGCCGTGATCGTCATGTCGGGGCCGAGCACGGGCTTCAGGCCCTTCAAACCCTCCAGCGTAGTGTCAGCGCGGTTGCCCTCGTCCTTGGTCAGCGTCACTTCATGCTGCGAGACTTCCTTCGTCTCCTTGTCAGTGACATTCATCATCGCGGTGACGGGGATTATCTCATCATCGAACTTGCCAGCAGCCTGCGCGGCGGCAGTCCGCATCTGCGACTGATAGCCATATTCGTCCATCACATCGCGGCTGATATTATAGCGTTTGGCGACGATTTCTGCAGTTTGCAGCATCGGCATGTAAATATTGGGCTGCATCGCGACGAGTTCAGGGTCACCCTGCACGCGCATCTGCGGGGTCTGCACCATCGAGATGGAATCAACTCCGCCACCGATCGCGACGTCCATATTGTCGATTACAACCTGCTTGGCGGCCGTCGCAATCGCCATCAGGCCCGACGCGCACTGACGATCAATCGACTGGCCCGAGACGGTCGTTGGCAGCCCCGCGCGAAGCAATGCGTTGCGCGCGATATTGCCGCCCTGCACACCTTGTTGAAGCGCAGCGCCAAAGACAACATCCTGCACCTCTGCGCCATCAATCCCGGCGCGCTCAACGGCTGCCTTGATCGCGTGGCTGGCGAGTGTCGGTGAAGCCAGCGCGTTGAATGCGCCGCGATAGGCGCGGCCAATCGGGGTGCGGGCAGTCGAGACGATCAGGGCGGAACGCATGGGTATTTCTCCTGTTGCGCCCCTCCCGCAAGCGGGAAGGGCTAGATTTGGCTCACACGAAAATCTGGCTGATCCATTCGGCGATCATCGCAGGCTTTTCTTCGCCTTCGATCTCGACCGAGAACTCATTGGTCTGTTGCCATTGGCCGGGGCGCTTTTCGATCAGCTCCAGCAGCTTGAAGCGGCCCCGCACACGCTTGCCCGAGCGGACCGGTTGCAGGAAACGAACTTTGTTGCCGCCATAGTTGACGCCCATCTTTACGCCCTCAATCTTGGGCGCATCGATGATCTTGGAAGACAGCAACGGCATCAGCGAGAGCGTCAAAAACCCGTGCGCGATTGTGCCGCCAAAGGGCGTCATCGCCGCCATTTCAGGGTTGATATGGATAAACTGGTGATCGCCCGTCGCATCTGCGAATTTGTTGATCATCTCCTGGCTGACCTCGACCCAGTCGGACACTTGCTCAGTGCCAATCCGCGTTGCTGCCATTTCATGTATCGTGATCGTGGTCACAGCATTCCCCTCCGAACGGTTTCATCGCATAGCCGGGTGTTGCAATAGGCGTGGAGGCGGGCACCCTGCAAGCCTTACAAAACCGGAAACCGCAAGATGACACCTGACGTAGCGTCCACAGCGCGCAAATCCATGGCCGCGCTGCACCGTGCGCCCGAACCCGATGTTCTAAAATCGCTGCTGGAGCGTGCCACCGTTACCGCTGAGTCGCGGGCGCGGATCGTGGGCGAATCGCTAGGATTGCTCGCTGATCTTCGCGCAGCGCAAGGCAAAGGCTGGGTCAATCAGTTCCTCCAGGAATACCGGCTGAACTCATCTGAAGGGGTGGCGCTGCTGTCGCTGGCCGAGGCTTTCCTGCGTGTGCCCGATCCTGAAACCGCCGATCTGCTGATTGCTGACAAGCTGGGTGATGCCGATTGGCGCGCGCATACGGGCAAATCGAATTCGACGCTGGTCAATTCCGCTACCTGGGGGCTGGTGGTGGGCCGTGTGCTGGTCGGCGAGGGTGAGCAGCAAGGCGCGCTGCGGCGGCTGATTGCGCGCGCAGGCGAACCGTTCGTTCGGCAGGCGGTGGGTGCTGCGATGCGGATGATGGGCGAAATCTTCGTGATGGGGCGCACGATCGATGAGGCGGCACGGCGGATGAAAAGGCCCGAACATAAAGGCTTCACCGCAAGTTTTGATATGCTGGGCGAGGCGGCCCGGACGCGCGCCGATGCCGAACGATATTTCCGCGCCTACACGCAGGCGATTGATGCGGTGGGCAAGGACCCCAAAGCGGGGCATTCGATTTCGGTCAAGCTGTCGGCGCTCCACGCCCGTTATGAAGTCGCGCAATGGGATGACTGCGTCCCCGCGCTGACCGAAATGCTTGAGGCGCTAAGTTTGCAGGCAGCGGCCAAAGGTATCGCGCTAACGGTTGATGCTGAGGAGAGCGAGCGGCTGGAGATGAGCCTTGATATCATCGGTAGCGTTGCGGCGCTGCCCGCGCTGAGCGGCTGGGACGGTTTCGGGATGGCGGTGCAGGCGTACGGCAAGCGCGCCCGTCCGGTTATCGCCTGGGCCGACGATTTGGGTCGCGTCATGAATGTGCGGCTGGTAAAAGGCGCTTATTGGGACAGTGAGATCAAGCGCACCCAGGTTGAGGGGTTGAGCGACTACCCGTTGTTCACCCGCAAGGCCGCAACGGACGTTTCCTATCTGGCGTGCGCGCGCGACATGCTTGACGCAACCAATATCCGCCCCGCTTTTGCCAGCCACAATGCACTGACGGTCGCGACGATTGTCGAATGGGCAGGCAACAGCCGAGACTTCGAGTTTCAGCGGCTGCACGGTATGGGCGATGGCCTGTATGAGCGACTGGTGCACGAGCATGGCTATCATTGCCGCGTTTATGCGCCCGTGGGTGGGCACCGCGACCTGCTGGCCTATCTGGTGCGGCGTTTGCTGGAGAACGGGGCAAACTCGTCGTTCGTGCATCAATTGGCCGATGAGCGGTTGACCGAGACGGAGATATTGGCTGACCCGGTAGTCAAGATTGCTGCGGTCGGCGGCGCGCGGCACCCGAATATTCCGCTGCCGGTGGATTTGTTCGGGGCGGGGCGGCGCAACTCGGCTGGGCTGGATTTGGCGGATCGGGGGGTGTTAGCGGCAGTGGCGCGAGCTGTAACTGCCCCCCTACCGCTCTCGGCAGGGGTTGCCCCATCTTCCCCCCTCCCGCTTGCGGCAGGGGTTGGGGGTGGGCCTGAAGTGAGCGCGGCAGATCAGGCCGTCCCCACCGCTCACTCCTCCCGCAAGCGCGAGGGGGATTTGGTTGGCGATGCCATCACCCGCGCCCAAGCCGCTTTCGCAGCCTGGTCCGCCACCCCTGTCGACACACGCGCTGCCTGCCTTGATCGCCTCGCTGATCTGCTGGAGGAGCACCGCGAAACCCTGATGGCGATTTGCGTGCAGGAAGCCTTCAAGACGATCCCCGACGCGCTGGGCGAGGTGCGTGAGGCGGTTGATTTTTGTCGTTACTATGCCGCCGAGGCGCGCGCCAAACTCCATCCGCTAGAGCTTCCCGGCCCGACGGGGGAGCGTAACACGCTCCACCTTCACGGGCGCGGCGTCTGGGCGACGATTGCGCCGTGGAACTTCCCGCTCGCGATCTTCCTGGGGCAAACCGTCGCGGCGCTTGTCGCTGGCAATACCGTGGTCGCCAAGCCTGCCCCGCAAACGCCGATGATCGCCGCACGCGCAGTCGAACTCGCGCATGAAGCGGGCATCCCGGCTGATGTGCTGATTCTCGCCCCCGGCGGTCCCGAGATCGGCGCGGCGCTGGTTGCTGATTCCCGTATCGCAGGCGTTGCCTTTACCGGTTCCACCGCCACCGCGCGTAAAATCGCGCGCGCACTTCTGGAGGACGATAATCGCCCGATCGTGCCACTGATTGCGGAAACAGGCGGCATCAACGCGATGATCGTCGATTCCACCGCGCTGCCCGAACAAGTCGTCGCCGATGTTGTATCAAGCGCGTTCCGGTCTGCGGGTCAGCGTTGTTCCGCGCTGCGGCTGCTGCTCGTGCAGGAGGAGATTGCCGAGGGCGTCATCGAAATGCTGATGGGGGCAATGGACTTGCTACGCATTGGCGATCCGGCTGATCCGCACACTGACGTGGGGCCGGTGATTGATCAGGCGGCGTATGATCGGCTGATGGCGTATCGCAGCGAGCAAAGCGCGCGGATGATCAAGACGCTTGGTGTGCCTTTGACAGGACTTTTTGTTCCGCCGACGCTCATCCGGTCGGATGCAATTGCGGACCTGACGCAGGAATGGTTCGGCCCGATCCTTCATGTCGCGAC